>DATFJA010000155.1:0-6394 GCA_035269545.1 Salegentibacter sp. | reverse complement strand
ATCAACTTCTATATGAAGTGCTTCCCGGTTGTAATCATCGATAATGGTAAAAGCTCTGAACCTTCTTTTGTTATCCAGAACATCTGTCACAAAATCCATACTCCAGGTATGGTTAAGGGTTTTAGGTACTTCTAAGGGTTCTTTTATTCTTGACGGTAATCTCTTCTTCACTTTACGCCTTAAACTTAAGCCAAGGTTTTTATATACACGATAAACCCTTTTATGATTCCATGGCTTACCTTCCTTACGTAGTCGATCATAAGCCATCCAAAAACCTTCTTCACTATATTTTTCTGCTTTTTCCTGTAAGGCTACCTCTATAGGCTTGTCGTCTTTAGGTAGCGGAGTATAATAAAACACGCTCTTGCTCATTTTTAAAACACGGCACGCCCTGCTTATGCCGTAATGAGCAAGTTCTTTAGCTATGGTTCTCTTACGGCAAGGCTTTAGAGCTTTTTTTCGATGATTTCTTTAGCCATCTCATGATCCAGAGATAGGGTAGCATACATCTGCTTGAGTCGGCGATTCTCTTCTTCAAGTTCCTTAAGGCGTTTGAGTTCTTTACCGTTCATACCACTATAACGCTCACGCCATTTATAAAACGCAGCTGTGCTGATGCCATATTCACGACTGATCTCGGCTGCGGTTTTACCGTTATCGAATTCTTTAAGGATCTTAGAGATCTTCTGAGGGGAAAATTTACTTTTCTTCATACTGTTTAAAATTAAGAATTATTCTACTTTTAAACAGTTCGATTTTAAGGGAAGCTTACATTGTGAGTTGTCGCTGTGGGTTTTAAAAAAATATCCTGATTTCTGCCTCTTTATTCTTTTCTCTCTTCTCTCAACTCTTCACTTTTCACTCTTCACTTATCGGTTATCAGTTGTGAGTTGTCGGTTGTGGGTTTTTAAAAAATATCCTGATTTCTGCCGCTTTATTCTTTCTCTCTTCTCCTACCTCTTCACTCTTCACATTTTAACTCTTCACTATTCACTTTTAACTACAAAACACTTCTCGATAATTCCGACTCACGTCGGAAACTCGAAGTGACGCGGAATTGCAACCACAGATCGCCGCGCTAATCCTTCGCTCGCGATGACGGTATAGAGACTCCTCACTCCTGACTCTTCACTCTTCACTCTTCACTCTTCACTCAAAATCTACCGAATAAAAACCGGCTCTGTCTCCTTCTCAGTATGTTCTTCACTAAAACGATAATCCATATAATCAAAACCTTTAAGTTCTTCCAGTGTATTTACGTCATTGTCTATAATATAACGCACCATAGCGCCACGTGCTTTTTTAGCGTAAAAACTGATGATTTTTAATTTTCCGTTTTTGAAGTCTTTAAAAACCGGCGAGATCACCTCAGCTTTTAGTTTTTTGGTATCTATAGCTTTAAAATATTCGTTGCTGGCCAGATTGATAAAAAGTTCGTCCTCTTTCATTTCCTCATTCAGGAGTTCGGTAACTTTTGGCTGCCAAACTTCATATAGATTATCCTTGCGTTCTATACCTACCGAAGTTCCCATTTCTAATCGATAAGGCTGCATGAGATCCAGTGGTTTTAGCACGCCATAAAGTCCGGAGAGGATGCGCAAACTATCCTGCAGGCGATCCAGTTTTTCGGTGGGAATGGTATAAGCATCCAGGCCTGTGTAAACATCGCCGGCAAAAGCATACATCGCCGGGCGGGAATTCTTTTTGTTGTGTTCTTCCTCAAAATCCTGGTAGCGGGTATAATTAAGATCGGCGAGCTTATCGCTGATGCTCATCAATTCAGAAATCTCATTCTTGGTCATTCTTGCCATCTTGCGATTAAGTTTGGCAGTAGTTTCCAAAAAAGCGGGCTGTGTGCCGCGAGTAGTAGGTAATTTAGATTCGTAATCCAGGCTTTTGGCCGGAGAAACAACAATTTTCATAATGGGTGGTTTTTATTCCAAATATAAGTGAAAGCATAGAAAACAGGAAAGCCGCGTTTTATTAGTTTTTTATGGAAGAATAGTTATGAGTTATTGCGGTTAATAAAATTTTATCGCTTTACGGAAAAGCCTTTTTTGGTTTCTGGATAAAATGTTAAATTGAGCCTTATAATTTTCAAGCCTGAAAAATAATCTTCTTTATTTAATTAGTCTCTAGTAAAATCCCTTTAATGATAAAAGTTGCTTGTGCTATTATAGAACATGAAGGTAAAGTTTTGTGTGCTCAAAGAAGCAGTAAAATGCATTTACCAAACAAATGGGAGTTTCCCGGTGGAAAAGTAAAAGAAGAAACTCTTCAAGAGTGTCTCACACGAGAAATTAAAGAAGAACTAGGAGTAGAAATTATAATTTTGGAACAATTACCGTCCAACGAACATAGCTATCCTGAATCAAAGAAAATTCAATTGATACCTTTTCGGTGCTCTTTGCAGACCTTCAAAATTATACTTTTAGAACATTCGCAAGCAGAATGGTTTCCTATTGAAAAATTAAAATCTTTAGATTGGGCTGAAGCAGATATTCCAATTGTTAATTATTATATCAAAAAGTATAAATGAGTTTTGAAACAGGCCTTTACGAGCAGCTAATAACTAAATTAGTTTCCAACAAACTCGAAAATGTAGATTTACAGAAGTTCCACGTTAGCGAAACACCTTTAGATAAGGAAGAAGCTTCTCAATATTTGAGTACTTATTTGAGTGAAACCATCAAATTTGCGTTGGAAGAAATCAAAGATAAAGACCGTCCGTTAAAACAAATTGAATTATCGAATAAAATTATAAAGCTTTTAGTAGAAGAACTCAAGAGTGCAGAATTCTCTGAAAATTTAATTGAAAGCGAGGGAAAGATTTTACAAGCCGTTTTTTCAAAACTAGATTTTCCATATTCAAATTTAAAGGCCAGGTTGAAGGAAATCACCCCTTACACTCGATTAAGTCAAAGCGAACTATTTACTGGAAACAATGTTGGAATTTCCTTGGAGAGTGAAATTAAAAAAGAAATTCTTTCTGCAGATGAAATATGCTGGCTAGTTTCTTTTATTAAATTTTCTGGAATTCGAATATTTAAAAAGGAACTAGAAGAATTTACCAAAAGCGGTAAAAAATTAAAGATTATTACCACTTCTTATATGGGGGCCACAGATGTAAAAGCTGTCGAATACCTTTCATCGCTTTCGAATACTGAAATAAAAGTTTCCTATAATTCAGAACACGAAAGGCTGCACGCAAAAGCTTATCTATTCTTACGAAATTCAGGTTTTCATACCGGCTATATTGGTTCTTCTAATCTTTCTCGTTCAGCTTTAACTAATGGCCTAGAATGGAACCTTAAAGTTACCACCCAAGAAATAGGTCATATTATAGATAAGTTTCAAAAAACTTTTGAAACTTATTGGGAAGACCTTGAATTCGAATTTTATAAAAAAGGCACAGATAGAGAAAAGCTTAGCACTGCTCTTAAAAGACAGAGTTCATATAATACAAGTCAAATTACCACTTTCTTCGAACTAAAACCATATTCTTACCAAGAAGAAATCTTATCTAAATTACGGGCAGAAAGAGAAATTCACAATCGTAATAAAAATTTATTAGTTGCAGCTACGGGAACAGGAAAGACCGTTATTTCTGCTTTTGATTTTAAGAAATTTAAGAATAAGAATCCAAATTCAAAATTTTTATTCGTTGCGCATCGTAAAGAAATTTTGGTACAAGCTCGTGCTACTTTTCAGCACGTTCTACGCGATGCTAATTTCGGAGAACTTTGGGTAGATGGGAATGAACCAGAAAAGTATGATGAGTTATTCGCATCTGTCCAAACCCTGCACAGTAGATTGAAAATGTTAGATTTGGCAGAAGATTTTTTCGACTACATAATTATAGATGAGGTTCATCACATCAAAGCTGACAGCTATCGTCCAATCTTAAAAAGATTTAATCCGAATATTCTATTAGGTCTAACCGCAACTCCAGAAAGAATGGATGGTGGCGACATAGCAGAAGATTTTCATAATAGAATTGCAGCGGAAATAAGACTACCAGAAGCCTTAAACAGGAAGCTTCTTAGTCCTTTCCAGTATTTTGCACTTTCCGATTCCGTTGATCTTTCCAGCGTTCAATGGCGAGGTAAATACGAAGTAAAGGAGCTTACTAAACTTTATACTGAAAACGATCGGCGTTTAGCGGACATTATAAAGAATTGTGAAGAATATTTAACCGACATTAATGATGTTCAAGCTCTTGGGTTTTGTGTAAGTCAGGAACACGCCAAATATATGGCTGAGAAATTTGTTCTTTCTGGTTTAAAAGCAGATTATCTAGTTAGCGGAAACAGCGGCTCAAGAGATTTGGTTAGAAACAAACTCATTAAAAAAGAAATTAATTATCTATTTGTGGTCGATATATTCAACGAAGGTGTTGATATCCCAAATATTGATACAGTTCTTTTCTTAAGGCCAACTGAGAGTTTGACAATTTTCTTACAACAGCTAGGGCGTGGATTACGCTTAGCTGAAGATAAAGACTGCTTAACGGTACTTGATTTCGTAGGAAATGCTAGGCCAGAGTATGATTTTGAACATAAATTTAGAGCGCTTGTTGGTAAAACTCATACTTCAATAATCACAGAGATAGAGGACGAATTTCCACATCTACCATTAGGATGTTCAATTGTACTAGAGAAAAAAGCTAAAGAAATAATTCTGCGAAATATTAGGGAGGCTACTGAATTTAGAAGACCTCAACTTCTTCAGAAAATACAGAGTTTCAAACATAACTCTACACTTAGCCTGACACTACAGAATTTTTTAGAATTTCATCATTTAGATATTCGACAAGTTTACAAGAAAGGAAGTTGGAAAAGATTATGTGCCGATGCAAAGGTAATACCGGATTTTAATGAACCTCAAGAAAAAGAATTAACTGCTTGCCTGCAAAGAAAACTTATTCACGCCAATTCTCTTACTTACTTGAAATTCATTAAAAAATTAATTTCTGAAAATATAAATCTTGATTTGCTAAAGAAAGAGGAAGAGATTATGCTTCTAATGTTTCATTACGACGTTTGGAGAGAAACTGGGCCTAAATTAGGCTTCTCAAATGTTAGAGAAAGTATTCGTACTCTTCTGAAAAATAAAATAATGCTTCAGGAAATGCAAGAATTTATTGAACACCAAATTGAAAAAATTGAATTTGTAGAAAAAGATATAGATTTGGAATTCGATTTCCCTTTAAAACTTCATAGTAGATATAATAGAGAAGAAATTTTAGCAGCATTAGGTTTAAGTAGCTTTAAGAAGAAATCGTCAAACCGTGAAGGAGTAGCTCAAAATAAAGATTTGAATATAGAAGCGCTCTTTGTAACACTTAAAAAAACTGAAAAAGAATATTCTCCTACCACAATGTATGAAGATTATGCATTGAATAAGAGATTATTCCACTGGCAATCCCAAAACAGTACCGCACCTGATTCTCCAAAAGGTGAGTCCTATATTAAGCATCGCGAAAAAGGTAAAAAAATACTCTTATTTGTTAGAGAACAGAACGTGGATGAATATGGATTTACAATGTCTTATACCTTTTTAGGTGAAGCAGATTTCGTGAAATCGAAAGGCGCTAAACCAATGAATGTTGAATGGAAACTTCATGAAGAAATGCCTTCTTATATTTTAAAAGAAAGTCAGAAATTAGCTGTTGGTTAAAATATGTCAGAAGAGCTTCTAATTAAATATTCAAAACAGTTTCAAAAATTAAGGCGCGGCCCTGTAAAAGGAATGGGTAAAGCTCCTCACAAGCCAATATTATTACTTTCCGTTATCCAGCTAATTGCTAAAGGAGTGATTAAATCAAATAGAATATTTATTACCTCCGAAATTATTCTGGCTTTTAAGCAAAATTGGGAAGAACTTGTACACACTGGTCATTCTCGAAATTTTTCTTTACCATTTTTTCATATGAGGTCAGAGCCCTTCTGGTATCTAGTTCCTAAACCGGGAAAAGATATCGTAACCACAAGTTCTAAAAGTATCAAAAGCTTTAATAGTTTAAATGAAACAATTGCCTTTGCTGAAATAGATAAGGATTTATTTTTCTTACTTCAGCTTCCAGAAAACCAATTGTGGTTCGAGCAGCTTTTAATTGAATCTTTTTTCCCTGATTTCAGAAGTAATTATTCAAGACCAGATAATTATTATGAAGAAGATAAAATTAAAAACGAGATACTAAATGAGCCAAAAGAATATTATCAGGGCCATATTGCCCAATTAAGGGAAACTTTGGAACAGAGCGATTTTGAAGAAGAAATTTTCGTGCGAGGTGGAATGTTTAAAAAAACTATCCCCAAAATTTACGATTATACCTGTTGTATTTCGGGTTTAAAGATAAATTCTTCTCAAAATGTTCAAATGGTAGATGCAT
>DATFJA010000154.1:0-3211 GCA_035269545.1 Salegentibacter sp. | reverse complement strand
CGTTCCCCGTAGGCTTTAGCAATATTCTCTACACTTAAATAATTCACAGACTTGAGTTTTGTGCAAAATAAAAGGAAAATTGCGACTTAATTTTATTATTAGCCTACAAAAACTATATTTGTTAAAACTATCTAAATTAAGGTGGTGGCTCGCTGTAGAAATATGAGTTGGTCGATTTAAATCATCTTGATATCCCGAATCAATAGCAAAATATGCTGAAAAGATACACTCTCATTATAATCTTACTGGCGGGAGTTTTAAGTTTCTCGTCTTGTATTTCTTCTAAAAAGACTACTTATCTACAGGATATGGACGGGGAAATGGATAGTATTATCCAGATTCAGCAATTAAAAAAACCATATCGCATCCAAACTGGGGATCTTTTAAGTATTCGGGTGAAAGCCCTCGACCAGGAACTGGTGGGGATGTTTAATCCAGTTGGAGAGGCAAATCCAAATGCTACTACCGAAGAAGCTGTTTATTTTGATGGTTTTACGGTAGACGATCACGGGAATATTCGGGTGCCTACCCTGGGAGAAGTAAACGTTTTAGGTTATACCGAAAGGGAAATAAGAGAGAAAATAGAAAGTTTATTGCTGGAAAATTACTTTAGAAAGGAAGCCAATCTTTTTGTGACGGTAAAACTGGCAGGAATACGCTATACCACGCTGGGCGAAATAGGAACCGGTAGCCAGGTAATCTATAAAGAAAAAGTGACTATAATGGAAGCCGTGGCAAATGCCGGCGGAATTTCGGAATATGGCGATATGGAAAATGTAAAGATTATAAGGCAATATCCTTACGGCGAAGAAGTTCATAAAATAGACTTAACCGATATTGACGCGACCCAAAGTGAATATTATTATATTCAACCTAACGATCTTATTTTGGTAAATGCTTTGCCACAAAAGGCGCTGGGATTGGGGACTACCGGATTGGAAATATTTAGAACAGGAGTTACCATATTATCTTTTGTAACCACAACCATCTTATTATTTAGCAGGATTTAAATGGCGCACGAAGACGATCACATATCAGATGTTGGCTCAACCTTCGATTTTAAAGGTTTTGTACTAAAAGTTATAAGTTACTGGAAGCTTATTTTACTTTCGGTAGGGATTAGTTTGGCGGTTGCCTACTATAATAACGTGAGGAAATTACCGGTTTATAACCTGGGGAATTCCATTTCTATAAAAGACGATCAGAATCCTTTTTTTACCAGCAATACCAGTTTAACTTTTAACTGGGGTGGAACTTCAGATAAGGTAAATACAGCGATGACCATCTTGCGATCGCGCTCGCATAACGAAGAGGCGGTAGAAGAACTTCAATTCTATACCCAATATCTAAAAGAAGGCGAGTATCAGCGTATAGATGCTTATGGCAGCACCCCGTTTACGGTAGTAGCAGACACAGCGAAGGCCCAGGCTATAAATGTTACGATGGCGATTACGTTTATAGATTCCCTTACCTACAACTTAAAAGCGAATGTACCGTCAAGTTTGAGTCTTCAGAATTATAAAACTAAAGAAAAAACTTACCGGGAGGTAGATTCTAAAGAGTTCAGTAAGAATTATAAATCAGGAGAACAGGTACGACTTCCTTTTTTCAATGGAACTATTTTAAGGGTAGATCAGCCTTTGCAGGCAGGAACTCCTTTTTATGTGAGTTTTATGAATTTTGACTCGGCGGTAGGGAGATATAAAAATGTAAATGTACGTCCTGAATCACAGGGTTCTTCAGTTTTATTATTGAATCAGACCGGTGGAAATAAAGACAGGATTGTAGATTACCTTAACGGAACTGTTCGTGTACTCAGTGAAAATATGCTGGAACGAAAAAACCTTTTTGCCACTAAAACTATTCGATTCATAGATTCCAGCTTAGCAGTGCAATCTGAAGCCTTAAAATTAGTTGAAGCAGAGCTGAATCAATTCAGAAATGAAAACGCCATAATGGATATTTCTGCAGAAAGTTCCCAGCTTTCTAATAGACTTTCAACATTAGACCTTAGAAGAGAAGACATCAGGAGACAACTTTCCTATTACGAAACTTTAAGAAATTACCTGGAAACCAGAAATGATTATTCTAATGTTCCTGCACCTTCTGTAGCGGGGATCTCAGAAGGAAGTATTGCCAGTGGCGTATCCCGGATTATTGCCTTAGCAGAAGAAAGAAGCAATTACCAGTATTCGCTAAAAGAAAACTCCCCGGTTTTTGACGATATAGACCGGCAAATCAATTCGGTTAAATCTATTTTATTGGAAAATATCAGTTCTTCCAGAGGTTTGTTACGGGAGGAACAGCAGGATATTAACCGACAAATCGCGCAACTGGAATCTGAGATCAGTAAGCTTCCGCAGGAAGAACAAGATCTACTTAAAATTCAACGTCGTTACAGCCTTAACGAAAAATCTTATAATATGTTCCTTGAAAAGAGGAGCGAAGCCGGATTAATTAAAGCAGCGAATGTAAGTGATGTAATGGTGATCGATTCGGCTAAAGATACCGGTGGCGGACAAATTGGTCCGAATACCCAGCTTAACTACGTGATGGCTGTATTGGTTGGGGGCGTAATTCCCCTAACTTTTGTATTCCTGTTAGTTTTTATGAATACCAATATTCACAACGCACAGGAAGTAACGCGTTTATCGCCAATCCCCATCCTTGGGATGATTGGAAAAAGTAAAATGGATTCCAATTTAGTGGTTTTTAGTAATCCTAAATCCTCTATTGCGGAAGGTTTTCGAGGATTGCGTTCCAGTCTTCAGTTCATGTATAAAAAACAGGGCGTTACCGGCTCTAAAACTTTACTGATCACTTCTTCAGTGTCGGGAGAGGGAAAAACTTTTTGCGCGATGAACCTCGCTACCGTTTTTGCTTTGAGTGAACGAAAAACAGTTCTGGTTGGTGTCGATTTAAGAAAACCGAAGATCTTTGATGATTTTCAGTTGAACAATGACATTGGAGTTGTAAATTATTTGATAGACCAGGCAAGTAGTGATGAGATAATTCAGCCTAGTAAAATCCCTTATCTAGATGTGATCACCGCAGGGCCGGTGCCTCCGAATCCTTCGGAATTGCTTATCAATGAGCAAATGGATAAGCTTATGGAGGAATTAAAACAGAAATACGACTATATCATCCTCGATACACCACCAATTGGGATGGTCGCCGATGCTTTAAACCTTGTAAAGCATGCTGATGCCAC
>DATFJA010000153.1:0-4753 GCA_035269545.1 Salegentibacter sp. | reverse complement strand
CAAAAGAAGAAGCTGAAGCTGAAAAGTTGAAATCTGATGCGCTATTGTTAGAACGTCTTGGTTGTTTTGCTATAGTTTTAGAAAAAGTTCCGGCAAAACTGGCAAAAGAAGTAGCTGAAAGTATAAATATCCCTGTTATAGGAATTGGCGCCGGAAACGGTGTAGATGGCCAGGTTTTGGTTGTTCACGATATGTTGGGAATGACACACGAATTTAATCCAAGATTTTTAAGAAGATACGCCGATTTACATACGGAAATGACCAAAGCGTTTGAAGGTTATCGGGACGATGTAAAAAGCAAAAGTTTCCCATCTGATGATGAACAATACTAGTTTAGTAAGCTGTAGCAAGTTGCAGTTTGCAGGCAAATAAAATATCCCGTTTGGAAAAAACAATTTCAGATAAAAATAACCTACAGGTACTTTTTGAAGATAATCACATCATTGTGGTAAATAAGCGACCCGGTGATATTGTGCAGGGAGACAAAACCGGGGACAAACCGCTTAGCGAAGTAGTAAAATCTTATTTAAAAGAAAAATATAATAAACCCGGAAATGTTTATTTGGGTGTAGTTCATCGTCTTGATAGACCAACCAGCGGAATTGTACTTTTTGCGAAAACTTCTAAAGCCCTTCCCCGTCTTAATAAACTTTTTCAGGAAAAAGAAGCGCAAAAAACATACTGGGCTATTGTAAAGAATGCACCACCAAAAAAGTCGGATACTTTGGTTCATTTCTTAAAGAGAAATCAGAAACAAAACAAATCTTACGCGCACATTAAAGAAGTTCCTGAAAGCAAAAAAGCTATTCTGGAATATCGACTTTTAAAAAAACTGGATAACTATTTTCTGTTGGAAGTAGATTTGCATACCGGCCGGCATCATCAAATAAGGAGTCAGCTTTCGGCGATAGGCAGCCCGATTAAAGGCGATCTAAAATACGGTTTTGACCGAAGTAATAAAGACGCCAGTATTCATCTGCACGCCAGAGAACTCAAATTTATTCACCCTGTAAAAAAAGAAGAAATCCACATTATTGCACCTCCTCCAGATGAAGTGCTTTGGAATAATTGTATAAACTAAAACTACTTAAATCACCTATGAAGAATCTTTACCTAAGCTTACTTTTTACCGTAATTTCATTTTCCGCATTTGCCCAGGATACGATTTTGATAGATAAGGATTAAAAAGATTTTGAGTCAAAAATAACTATCTACTCACCAAAGCTGCTTTTTCAGCGATCACATCAGCCACAGGGCGGTTTTGTATTTTGCTTTCCAGCCAGGAAATTATATCAAGATAGAGAAATGCTCTCCGTTCATATGGATGATCTTCAAATTCCTTCAGTTTACTATGCAGTTTTTTAAATTCATCTTTAATTTCCAGAGGAGAAACTTCGGGTAAATTTCTTAGAAAACGAATCATCTCTTTCTGTACCTCGTGTAAATCGTTCATTTTGATCAAAAACTTATAGGTAGATTTTACCAACCGATCCAGATGATAATCCATACCGGCTTCATAATGCGCTACCAGGCTTAGAATCCGAGCAAAACACATTAGATCTTCCCGCATTTCAAGAGATTTATTATTGATGATCTTATTCAGATATACAATACAATTTTTATTGTTCCCGTCTCCGAAATAAAGACTGGCAATTTTGTAGTAAAAAACCATAATGTGATGTTCGTCAATACGGTCTTTATATTTTTTTATTCGCTTCTGAATTTTTTCTACCAAATCATCGCCATTTGCAAAATTTCCCTGCATAAAACGTAAATTCAGTTTATTGGAATATAAATAAAGAAAAGCAAGGGCTTTGATATTATCATCGTCTGGAATCTTAGACTCTTTGAGCATGCTTTCCAGGTTCTTCAGCGTCTTTTCAAATAAATTGGTATGATTTAGATAAAATAAAGATTCCAGTAAATAGTGATTCCCTTTTAAATAAGACACTGGGTGAATAGATACCAAATGTTTATGCTCATTAAAAAGGTCTATCCATTTCATAGAATAGCGATAGCAAGCCAAAAAATCCTGTGTGATAAAGCTAAACCAAAGATGAGCCTTGTAAAGCCATAGTTTTTCCCTAAAACCTATGTCTTTGATCTTATATTCCGGCAGGCTTTGATAAAAATAATTTCGAATACTATCAGCTTCTTCCTGCGTCCTGGCGTAACCCATTTTTAAAAAGATAGCATATAACTGTAAAGATAGATTTGAAAGCTTGCTGGATATCAAATTGAGCTCGCTCAAATCTTCTGTTTGTTGAATAAGACTTTCGGCTCTATTTTCTATACTTCGGGTAATGTATTGTGATTCTATTATTTTTTCCAGTTCCAGGATCTCATAGGCCAGGTTTTTCTCTTCGTATTCCAGCGCCTGTCCTTTTATTTTATCGAGTAATTTCAGACTTTGTTTATAAAGCCCTTTTCTATAAAGAATATAAGCAAAATCGAATTGCTCCCTAATTTGCACTGGAATGCTTTGATGTGCAGGATTCAGCCTTAAGCTAATTAAGATTTGCTTGTAAAGATGTGCTTTTACATTCGATAACTGCTGCTTACTAATTTTAGTTTTCTGAAGAATCTCCTTCTCATTATACTTCTTCAGCTTAGTCATTACTTTAAATAAATTGAGAAATTTACTATCGGTATTTACACCAATTCTTCCCACATACAGCGAAAACTGACGTTTTTCTGAAGGCGAAAGCGACTTAATTAAAGAAAATAAGTTATCGGTTAAATCATTAGTCATTGTAACACAATAGTTTATAAAACACTGATTTACAGTGGTATTACATTTTTATTTTTAATTTAATTATCGTAATGACCTAATCCGCGAAGGTCTGCAGTGTATAGATTCGCAATACTTTAGTTAAAGATAAAGTAAAATAAATCTCTTATGAGCACAGAAAAGGTAGAAATTTTTGACACGACGTTACGAGACGGAGAGCAGGTTCCAGGTTGTAAGTTGAACACAGCCCAAAAACTAAAAATCGCTGCGCGCCTTGATGAGCTGGGAGTAGATGTTATTGAAGCAGGTTTTCCTGTTTCAAGTCCCGGCGATTTTCAATCGGTTTACGAAATCTCTAAATTGGCTAAGAACGCCGCCGTTTGTGGTCTCACCCGTGCTGTAAAAAAAGATATTGAAGTTGCTGCTGAAGCCCTAAAATATGCCAAAAAGCCACGTATTCATACTGGGATTGGCACTTCAGACCCTCATATTAAATATAAATTCAATTCTACTAGAGAAGAAATTATTGTGCGTGGCGTTGCCGCGGTGAAGCACGCCAAAAATTTTGTAGATGATGTTGAATTTTATGCGGAAGACGCCGGGAGAACAGATAACGAATTTTTAGCTCGAGTTTGCACCGAAATGATAAAAGCAGGAGCAACAGTGCTAAATATTCCTGATACCACAGGGTATTGTCTTCCTGAAGAATACGGTAGAAAAATAAAGTACTTAAAAGATAATGTAAAAGACATTGACAAGGTTAGAATTTCCTGTCACTGCCATAACGATTTGGGTCTTGCTACGGCAAATGCCATTGCGGGAGTGATGAATGGTGCCCGCCAGATAGAATGTACCATTAATGGTATTGGTGAGCGTGCAGGAAACACCGCCTTAGAAGAAGTCGTTATGATCTTGAGACAACATCCAAATTTGAATTTAAATACATTAATAGATCCAAAATTTCTTTTTGACACCAGTTGTATGGTATCAAAAGAAATGGGAATGTTTGTTCAGCCAAATAAAGCTATTGTAGGCGCTAATGCCTTTGCGCATAGCTCCGGAATTCACCAGGATGGTGTAATCAAAAATCGTGAAACCTACGAAATTATTGACCCTGCAGAAGTTGGCGTAACCGAATCGGCTATTGTCTTAACTGCTAGAAGCGGAAGAGCAGCTTTAGCTTACAAAGCCAAGAAAATGGGTTATGATTTAACAAAACTTCAATTAGATGAAGTTTACTCTGAATTCTTGAGTTATGCTGATGCAAGAAGATGTGTAGAAGACCACGATATCCATGAGATCATGCAAATTTCAGAAAGAAAAATAAGAGCAATCGCTTAATTCAAAAATTCAGCTCAAAATAGAATTGAAGAAGAAACAAATGAAGAAAACTTTATTCGATAAAATTTGGGATGCTCATGTGGTAGAATCTATACCAGATGGGCCGGATATTTTATATATCGATAAACACCTAATACACGAAGTTACGAGTCCGCAGGCTTTTAATGAACTTAAGGAGCGTGATATTTCGGTGTTTAGACCAGAACAAATTGTTGCTACGGCAGACCATAATACACCGACTGAAAATCAACATTTACCGGTTAAAGATTTATTGTCCAGAAAGCAACTTAAGGAGTTAACCCAAAATTGCGAAGAAAATAATATTACGCTTTATGGTCTTGCCATCCCTACAACGGGATTGTACACGTAATGGCTCCCGAGCTCGGGATTACCCAACCGGGAATGACGATGGTTTGTGGCGACAGCCACACCTCTACTCATGGCGCTTTTGGCACTATTGCTTTTGGTATTGGTACTAGCCAGGTTTCCCAGGTTTTTGCCAGCCAGTGTGTTTTGGTTCAAAAACCTAAAAAATTGCGGGTAAACGTAAATGGAAAACTTAAAAAAGGGGTTTTGCCAAAGGATGTGATCCTTTATATCATTAGCAAACTCGGCACAAATTCCGGAACAGGATACTTTTGCGAATATGCGGGAAATGTGTTCGAAGAAATGTCTATGGAA
>DATFJA010000152.1:0-9429 GCA_035269545.1 Salegentibacter sp. | reverse complement strand
GGTTACAGAAATCGCAGGACCAAAAGTCTCTTCATCAAAAACCGGCATACCTTCCTTTGCTCCAGTCAAAATTGTGGGCTCAAAGTAAGTTCCGTCGCGTTTTCCGCCCAGGATAATTTTCGCTCCTTTTTTTACTGAATTCTTAATCTGCTCTTCCAGATCTTTCGCCAGGCTTTCTTTAGCCATTACACCTATAAAAGTTTCCTCATCCATAGGATCGCCACTTTTTAATTCGCGAACCTGCCTGGTGAATTCATCCAGAAATTCTTCAGCGATATCTTTATGAAGCAATAAGCGTTTCCCGGCAATACAGCTTTGACCTGTATTTTGAAACCGAGCTTGTACGCAGGTTTTAACGCTTTCAGCAATATTGGCCTCTTTAAATATTACCAACGCATTACTTCCTCCGAGTTCTAAAACCGATTTCTTTATTTCTTCACCGGCAATAGAAGCTACACTACTTCCTGCGCGTTCGCTTCCCGTTAAGGTTACGGCCTTTACCTTTTTATTTCTTATAATATTTTCAACTTTTTTACTACCAATTACCAGGTTTTGAAAACAGTCTTTCGGGAAACCTGCTCTTTCAAATACTTTTTGAATATTATTAGCGGATACCATTACGTTACTGGCGTGTTTTAAAATTCCGATATTCCCGGCCATTAATGCCGGTGCTGCAAATCTAAATACCTGCCAGAAAGGATAATTCCAGGGCATTACCGCTAAAACAACTCCTAAAGGCTCGTATGCTACATAAGAACTTTTAGCATCGGTTTTTATCTTTTCATTTTCCAATTGAGCTTCTGCATTTTCAGCATAATATTCACAAACCCAGGCGCACTTTTCTATTTCTGCCACAGCCTGCGTAATTGGTTTACCCATCTCTTTAGTAATGGCTTCTGCATATTCCCGGGAATTATCTTTAAGCTCCTTTGCTGCTTTCATCATTAAATTACTGCGCTCGGCAAAAGAGGTTTCTCGCCAGGATTTAAACCTGGAATGGGCATTTTCTATGCATTTATCAACTTCGGTGTTGTTTAATTCGTGATGGTTGGAAATTTCTTCTCCTGTATAGGGATTCCTTGAAATTATCATTAGCTAATTGGTATTTTAGAATTTGGTTGATTTAGGCTTTTACTTAAAGATAAAAAGAAGAATAGGCTTAGGCAGGCCGATTAAGACGATTTTAACGTGCAGAAATGTTTATAACTAGTTTACAAGTCTTTAAAGGGGCGCGACTTTTGAGGTTTAAAGTTTATTAAATTTAAGAAAATATAGTTCTTATGATACCACGTGACCTTCAATTAGTAGAACTTAGGCCAGAAATTCCTTCGGCTAGAGTTTCAGAAAACATGAGTTTAGATGAACAATTTCAGAACAAAACTTTACGTCCCGTTGCCAAGCTTCAGGATGAATTGTTATTAGAAGTTTTTAGGAATTACACGAAAAAACACAAGAATAAATTTTATGAACTTAAGTTGGAGCAGCGCTTTATTTATATTGAAAACGCTATCCAAAAGGATATAAAATTTAGAAATAGTTTAAAGGGCATCATTATAGGGCAATTCACTTTAGATGAATATGACGCTTATATCAAGAATTCTTCGGCCTTAAATAAACGAATGATGAATATTGTTAAGGAACGCTTACAAAGCAATATTCAGCTTTTAGAAGAGGAAGTAGCGTACTAGAAGACCGATTAAAATAGTGATCGCAAAACTCATTAAAGTACCGATGAGAACATATTCGGTTTGCTTTCTCGCGCCGGCGTCTGTTTTATCACTGAAGCGTAGAATAGATTTTGCGGCTATTAAAAAACCTATAGCCGAAAAATTTTGAGTTAAAATAAAAGTGAGCACTAAAATCCTTTCAAAAATACCTATATACCTTCCTGCAGCTTCCAGGCTATGACTTTCGCCATTGGGTTCAAGTTCATTATGCCAGCGGCGGGTAGCTTTCCCGATTAGAAAGCCGGTAGGAAAGATAACCAGTAAGTAGCCAATGACAATCACCAGGATTTGTTGAGAAGAAAATATTTCGGCAATAAAAGGAATGAATTCTGAAAAACCTTCAATAAGGTCAAGCCAAACTAAAATTATAATCAGGATATGCCATACTTGATCTAATAAAAACAATTTTAAAGTATCGTCTTTATGCTGAAGTTTCCATAAATCGATAAAAAAATGGCTTAAACTTATTACAATAGGTACATACCATAAATGCCATTCCTGAAGAAAAAGATAAGTTAGAAATCCTGCTAAAAAGGAATGGAAGTATAAAAACCAGGATCTGGCTTTTCTCCTTCTTTTTTGTTTGACCAGCCTGGTTGGTTGCAGTACAAAATCGGTTAAAATATGCGCCAGAAGCAATTGAAACAGGATTAATGTATTTTCTTCCATAATTAAAAGCTCTCGGCAGTTACATTTTCAAAACGTTTTAATAAGACCGAAATTGCTTCCCAACCACAAGCCTTTTTTCTTTGATTTACCGCCGATTGACTTATTTTTAATATCTCGGCAATCTCTGTTTCTTTCATTCCTTTTAAAAGGAAATAAACAACTTCGGCCGATGCCTGGCTCCATTTTTCCATTACAGCATCTAATAAAAATAGGCTCGCTTCAAATTCAGAATTTAAACTTTCAAGCGTCGTTTTTAAACGGATTTTCCTGGAATTGTTTTTCATCTCGTCTAAAGTTCTTCCCGATAACTGGAAAGCCTGTCCGTTAGATTCGGCTATAGAATCCCCTTTATAGTCGAAATTGCCAATCCCGATAGCAATTTTTACATCGGCGAAAGAACTTGAAGTTTTTTGATCTGATGCCTTAACTTTATTAACAAGACTCTTTATTCGCAGCGCTATTTTTAATGAATCCTGATATTTTGAAATAATGCCCTGAAAACTATCGCCGCGATAAATTTCGAAATCAATTTCATGTTCGGCATAATCTTGCTGCAATTTTTCAAATTCTGAATTTAGATTTTTTAAAATTTCATCTAAATATGATTCTGAATAATTGGAAGAATCCACTAAATCGGCTGTGATTACGGCTATCATATGTCAAATATAGCAAAAATATTAGCTCTTAAGCTTATATTATCTATTTATAAGCTATTAGACTTATATTTAAGTGTTATAAGCCTATAGGCTTATATATGAAATAAGCGGTCTTATTAAACTTTTGCTAAAAATTCTTTTAGCCTGATTAGGTTATTTAATTTTAAAAAAATCAACAAAAAAAGATAATATGGTAAGTAATAAAAAAGAACTCTACTTTAACTGTTTAGATGCTGTAAATGAACAAATAGATCGATATCAAAAAGAAATGGACCTTATAAAAGAATCTATGGAGGCCAATGATGTAAAAACAGATTATGATGAGGATAACAAAGGTGAATTACTAAATGATTTCGAGAAAAATGCTGGTCGTTTGAGTGATTCCAGAGAAATGAAAGAAAGTTTAAGCCGGATAGACCCAGATCATTATAGCGAGAAAATTAGTTTTGGAAGCGTTGTAGAAACCAGCGGGAACTATTATTTTGTTTCAGTTCCTCTTGGTGAGATTCCTATGGAAGATGGAAGCACCGTTTATGCAATATCTACTGAAGCTCCAATTTACCAGGAAATGGAAGGAAAAGAGGAAGGCGACACCTTTAACTTTAATGATGAAGAAATAAAAATTACCGCAGTAGGTTAAGAACCTATTCCGGATATTCAACCCTGAGGTGAAAAATATTCTTAAGCTTACGTTTAAGGATCTTTTTCACCACTTGTATTTCTTTAAAAGTAATATTTGCATTTAAAAATTGCTCTTCCTTCATTTGCTTATTGATAATCTTCTCCACAAAATTATCTATCACTCCGGCTGTTGGTTCCTTTAGACTTTTACTGGCCGCTTCCACACTATCACACATCATTAATATTGCGGTCTCTTTACTAAAAGGAATAGGCCCCGGGTACCGAAAATCGTCTGCTACAGCATTCTCATTCTGCTCTTTCTCCTTCATATAGAAAAAGTAAACCGTAGTAGTCCCGTGGTGTGTTCTAATAAAATCGATAACCCTATCTGGAAGATTATATTTTTTAGCAATTTCAATCCCGTTTATTACGTGATCGGTAATAATTTGGGCACTTTCCCTAGGTGACAACTCATCATGCGAATTGACTGCTGAAGTTTGGTTTTCAGAGAAATAGGTTGGATTTTTCATTTTTCCTATATCGTGATAAAGTGCTCCTACCCTGGTGAGCATTGCATTGGCACTAATTTCATTAGCTGCAGCTTCGGCCAGGTTCGCCACATTCAAAGAGTGGTGAAAAGTTCCCGGTGCTTTTTCTGAAAGTTCTTTCAATAATTTTGAATTAGTGTCAGACAATTCCAATAAAGACATATCTGATACCATTCCGAAGATTTTTTCATAGATATAAATTAAAGGCTGCACAAATAGCGTGGCCAGGCCTCCAAGTAAAAAGCTAAGTAAAATCTCGGCTTCTACATCGGCGATATTTCCTTCCTGGATAACGGTAAAAGCAAAATATGAAATGATGTAAACCAGGGTAATTTGTCCCACTGATATAAAAAGATTGGCTCTTTTGTATAGTTCTGAAACAGTAAGGATGGTTACAATTCCGGCAATGATTTGCAAGAACATATATTCGTAACTATTCGGCACAATAAAGCCTAATAATAAAACCGTGATAACGTGAGTAAACATACCCAAACGGGCATCGAAAAAAGCTTTTAAGGTAAGTGGTAAAATACACAGTGGGACTACATATACGTAATCTATATTAAAATTAACAACCAGCTTGGTTAGAAACACCATAAAGAGAATATTGAAGAAGATAAAAGTTACCTTCACATTGTTCTCAAAAATTTCCTGCCGGTACTTTCTAATGAATAATAACAACATTAAAAGCGCCAGGGCTACCAGCACACTGTAACCAACCAAAATCCACTTATAATTGCTTTCGCTCCAAACCTGGGATTCATATTCGTTTTTCAGTGATCTTAGAATATTATATTTATTCCCTTCTACAACTTCTCCCCTTGCTATTACTCTACTTCCCTGCTCAATATTACCACGGGTATAAGAAATAGCATCTAATTTACTTTCCAGTTCCCTTTGGGTAAATTCACTATCAAAAGTTACGTTAGGCTCTATAAGGTTGAAGAAGGCTTCCAATAATTCATTTTCTAAATTTGAAAAATTGGATTGTTCAATTTCGGTACTTAAAAAATTCCTGATCTGGTCCTGTTTAAGAATGTTCTTATAGGAGATTTCAAAGGCTTCATTCCCTTTTCGCAAATAAACAAGCTGGTTACCTTCTACTCGATTATTGGCCTGTAACAACCCAAATTCATAAACCTCTTCCAGGGTTTCATTAATAAATCCAATAATTTGTAATTCCCTGTTCTGCAAAAGACTATCAGGAAAGACCTCATTTACCACTTCAGGCACTTCAGCCATTATTTCTTCAGGAATTTCCTCATTAAATTGAAAATATGGCGTGTGATTATTTCGAATTTGCTGTCTTTCTTTCTGAATTTCTTCTTCAGATTTTAAAATAGCGAAGTCAAACGGCGCATAAAGATTTTCATATTGCCAGGGTTTCCCTTTAGGAATCTCGTATTTAAAATTTCCACCTCTTGGAAGCAGGTAGACAATTAGCACTGCGGTAAGCGCAAATAAAAATACCTTGTAAAATAATGCCTGATTCTTATACAGGTTATTTACGAATTTCTTCATATAAATCGTGCTATTGCTCAAATGTACTAAAAAATAGCGGCCGATGAAGCACTCTTGTTAAGTTCCTTATAAAATCACTAAATTCGCAAAAGAAGAAATAACTAAAACATAAATGATGAATAACGAAGTAGTAATTGTAAGCGCAGCAAGAACTCCTATTGGTAGTTTTTTGGGTAGCTTATCTTCCGTAGAAGCTACCGATCTTGGTGCTGTTGCCATCAAAGGAGCTTTAAATAAAATTAATTTGAAACCAGAACTTGTACAGGAAGTTTTAATGGGAAATGTGGTGCAGGCAGGTGTTGGCCAGGCCCCGGCAAGACAGGCCGCTTTGAAAGCAGGAATTCCAGATTCCGTTCCTTGTACAACCGTAAATAAAGTATGTGCCAGCGGGATGAAAGCCGTTATGCAGGGTGCACAATCTATTATGCTGGGACAAACTTCTATAGTTGTTGCCGGTGGAATGGAAAATATGAGTTTAATTCCGCATTACCTATATCATAGAAAAGGACAGAAATTTGGTCCTGCAAAAATGGAAGATGGGATGCAGAAAGATGGTTTGGTAGATGCTTACGACCATAATGCAATGGGTGTTTGTGCCGACCTTTGTGCTACCGAGCATGAATTCTCCAGAGAAGATCAGGATGCTTTCGCTATTAAATCTTACGAACGTTCTGCTCAAGCCTGGGCCGATGGGAAATTTGATAATGAAGTTGTGCCTGTTGAAGTTCCGCAAAGAAAAGGGGATCCTTTAGTAGTAAAAGAGGACGAGGAATTCAAGAATGTGAGAATGGATAAAATAACCTCACTTCGTCCCGCTTTTAGTAAAGAAGGTACTGTAACTGCTGCAAATGCTTCTACCATTAACGATGGTGCAGGTGCTGTAGTTTTAATGAGTCGTGAAAAAGCCGAAGAATTAGGTTTGGAAATCTTAGCAAGCATCAAAGGTTTTGCCGATGCCGCACATGAACCAAAATGGTTTACTACCGCTCCAGCAAAAGCATTGCCTTTAGCCCTTACAAATGCAGGTGTTTCACAAGATGATATAGATTTCTTTGAATTCAACGAAGCTTTCTCTGTAGTTGGCCTTGCAAATATGAAGATTTTAGGAATTAGCGACGAGATTACCAATGTTCACGGTGGTGCTGTCTCTCTTGGTCATCCATTGGGTTGCAGCGGCGTAAGAATTCTTATTACTTTACTTAACGTACTGCAGCAAAATAATGCTAAATTGGGTGCGGCCGCAATTTGTAATGGCGGTGGCGGTGCATCTGCAATGGTAATAGAGCGAAACTCTTAATTTTATATTTTTTATTGAATGCAATACGGAATTTGTCCCCTAAGCATTGTACCACTTCGCGAAACCACATCTAATAATAGCGAAATGGTCTCTCAGGTTCTTTATGGAGAACATTTTAAAATACTTGAAGAACGTGCTCAATGGAGCAGGATTCGTGTTGCATTCGATAATTTTGAGGCCTGGATCTCAAATAAACAATTACTTAAAATTCCGGAAGAAACCTACTTCCAACTCGAACAGGCTACTCCAAAGTATTCAGCAGATCTTTTTGACTTTGTAACCGATCACAACAGGCATCTTATCACTATTCCCATTGGAGCTTCGCTTAATGCTACAAGCTTACTAAACCATCAATTTGAGGGACATTCAGTTAGCGGCGCAAAACCTAAAATGGAAATTGTGAAAACCGCACTTTTATATTTGAATAGTCCGTATGCCTGGGGCGGGAAATCACCGCTGGGGATTGATTGCAGCGGACTTACACAAATGGTCTATAAGTTAAATGGTTACCAATTAAATAGAAATTCAGCCGATCAGGCTAAACAGGGCGAACCACTTAGTTTTATTGAAGAAAGTGAAGCCGGAGACCTTGCCTTCTTCGATGATAAAGACGGAATAATAGATCACGTGGGCATTATGATGAACGACAATTACATTATTCACGTAGATGGGAAAGTTCGTATAGATCGCATTGATCATTCCGGAATCTTTAATGCCGAACTAAAACGACATACCCATCAACTTCGGGTAATAAAGAAGATTATTTAGACTTTTCAACTCATAATTCTTATTCCTCTAGAAAAATAGCTTAAAATATTCCTGAAAAAATACAGCCTGAAGAAAAGATCAAATTCTAAGGCTTTACAATTTGCTTTTGATTTTTTAATGAAAATAAAAAGTAGAATACAATCCATAACAATAGGGCTGCTATTCCTGCAAGAGCAAAACTACCAACTATATATTGCCAAAGCCCAACAAAAACATCTGCGGTAGAATCAAACTCCTCAGGTCTTATTTCCCAGGCAAAACCGCGGCCTGTTAGTAAGGATCCTGCCTGATAACTTGTATAAATTATAAGAGGGATAAGTGGAGGAATACTGATATTGCTGAAGAGAAAAGCAACTACTTTGTTAAGCTTAAAGATTGCTGCAAGACTAAACACCAGAAGGGTGTGCAAACCCCAAAAGGGGGAGATACCTACAAATACACCCAGGGCAATGGCCGCTGCTTTCTTGTGCGCTGGTTCTTCGCTTTTGGCGATATTTTCTTTCCAGAAACGCTTGTAACCTTTCTTTCTGAAATCCTGATAAGTATTTCGAGGGTGGATGTAGAAAAAACTTACCAAAACAAACCAAATATAAAGTAGTGTAATCCTGGTAATGTCCCAAAACGGCCGAAAATGAGTTACTCGATTTTCTTCATAAAACACCTTAATCGGAATATTTCTAACCTTTACTTTTCGCCAGGCCGCTTTTACTATAATTTCAATTTCTAACTCAAATTTATTGGTGTAAAGCTTAATTTGGTTGACTGTCTTTAGAGGATACAGCCTGTAACCACTTTGTGTGTCGGTTAGGTGGGTGCCAGTTACTACCAAAAACCAAAAATTAGAAAGTTTATTCCCAGTGGTGCTTTTCCCAGGAATTCCGTCTTGCCCCATATTGCGATCACCCACTAATAATATCTCTGTATCGGGCTTTTTTTGTTCTAAATGGGTAAGAAAAACCTCCAGATCGTCAGGATAATGTTGACCATCAGAATCTATAGTCACTGCATATTCATAACCAAGGCTTTCGGCAATTTTAAATCCATGCTTTAAAGCCTCACCCTTTCCCTTGTTTTCTTCAAAATGGTGAATATTTATATCATTAAAATCCTTGAGAATTTTTTCTGTAGTATCTGTAGAACCATCATTGATTACCAGGAGATTACTGCTATATAAAAGCAAATCCTGTAAAACGCTTCCCAGAGTTTTCTCGTTGTTGTAAGTAGGAATTAAAATACAACAATTTAAAGCATCAAATCTGGATTGATAAATAGGTTTTTGGTTCAAATCAAAATGGATTTAATTGCAAAAGTAAAATTAAAAGAGAAAGCATCATATACTTCTATGATTAAGATTCTGTTTTTTTATAAAGAGAATTGATTTTCAATGATACTCCATCCTTATTTCTTGCTACACCTTTTATTTTAACTTCTTTATCTTCCTCTGTAATTTCTGTTTCCAGGTTTAATATTGCATCTATATGTGGATCTACAACCGCCATGAACTTCACATTTGTTCCTTTCTTAAACTGAAGTTTACAGCCACATTGCCTCTCGGCCTCTTCTTTAAATAAATGCATTAAAATTACTCCAGGAGTTACAGGTCTTCCTGGAAAATGCCCATC
>DATFJA010000151.1:0-4499 GCA_035269545.1 Salegentibacter sp. | reverse complement strand
TCCGAATAAAAATTAATTATCTGTTCGCTCAAAATAGGTTTTTACTTTCTGTTTATAAATTTCGCGCAAAGGTAAGCTTTGTCTATTTAAAATTTCTATAGAATTAAAATATTCTTTAGCCTTAATACTTTGATCTTTAGCAGTGTTATTAAACTGCTGAAGATTAGTTTCGGACTCCCGCTTATTATTTTCTCCCTGTTGCAAACGTGCGTCTTCATACTCCAGCAATTCGTGTTCCAATTGTTGTAATTTCTGAAGATTTTCAGGATCAAAGCCTTTATCCAATAACTGTTCCTCAGCTTCTTTCATTTGCTCTTCAATCTGTCTTCCCTGTCGAGTTCCCTGCTTTTCATTCAATTCCTGTAAACGCTGCCGTAGTTGCTGCTGATCTTTGTAAATCTCAAATAGCCCTTCCATGCCTCCTTCGCCCATTCCCTCCCCTGGTTTCTTTCCTTCATTCTGCTTTCCTTTTTGCTGTTTTCCCTGCTCATGGAATTCTTTATTAATTTCCTGCTGCTTCTTAATAATATCCTGAAGTTGAAATTCTGAATTTTTACCCTGCCCTTTTCCTAATTGCGGATTCGCCTGTTGTTGCATCATCGACAGAATTTCACTCAGCATGTACGCCAAATCATTTGCGCCGGTTACTACATATTGTTGGCTGGCGGTTCCCTGTGGTAATTGATTCTCGGCAAGCCGCTCAAGAGATTTATCGATATTAAATTCAATATCGGTTAGGCTCTTAGTAATATTTTCGGTAATCATGGGATTACTAAGCGCAAGGGAATACAAACTATCATCTATATGCCTGAAATTCTCCCTAAGGTCATTTTGTCGTCTTAACCTGTCTGCATATCCAGGGTTATTTATATCTATTTTACCAAAGTCCTCCAATAGCTCTTCTTGTTGAAAGGAGAAAGTCACCAAGTTATCAAGGATTTGCCGAAGGGTTTCGATATCGGCCTTTAATTCTTCCCCACTCTGCTGCATAGAACGCTGTTGCATTTTTTGACTCATCTCTTTCATTTGCTGCCCGGCATTCTTCTGTTTTTCTTTTGCTTTTTCCCCATCACCTTTTTCTAAATTCTCCTCTGCATCATTCAATTCTCTTTCTATGCTTTGTTCGTCTATTTCATCACGAGGTAAATCTGTTGGCTTTTGTAAATCCTTATTATCATCTTCCAGTTGATCCATTTCTTGCTGAAAGTCTTCAAATTCTTCCGAAATTTTCTTTTGCTCCTCTAAAGATTCAGTATCAGAATTTTCCGACAATTGGTTTTGTTTCTCAGAAAGTTTGTCCAAATCTCTCGCCAATTTTTGAAGCTTTTCCTCTACATAATAGCGTTTGGTTAGTTCTAAAAGCTGCTCTAAGTTCCTTTCTTCACTCTGATTTCTTTTAGAAAGTTCTTCCAGTTTTTCTCCCAACTCTTCCCGGTTAATCTTATCGGCTATTTCTTGCAACTCTTTCAATAGCGCTTCATTCTCCTGAAGGCGTTTTTCATTTCTATCCAAACGCTTTTTGAGTTCATCTTTTTCAGGCGAATCTGAATTTAATTCCTGCTCGTTTTCTTCAAAACTATTTTTAAGTTTTTCAGAATAATTCCGCATCATTTCAGATTGCTGCTTTTGGCGTTGAATAAAGTTTTGAAGTTTTTTACGCTGATTATAATCAAGGTTTTCATTTTCCTTTTGCAGACGGTTAAGTTCATTTAATTCTTCTTCTGAAGATTTAATATCTTTTAAACTTTCATTCAAATTATTTATAGACTCACCTTGTTGTCTTAACTTCTCCTCTTCTATTTCTTCACTTGTTTTCTTTCTAAAACTAAAGGTTGAAGTTTTTGTATTTTTACTTCCATTTACCGCATCATTATCCCAAAGCTGAAAATAGAAATTATAGGTTTCTCCGGGTTCTAAATCCAAATTTCCGGGAAATGCGTAGTGAAAATCATCAAAAGCAGCTTTAGAGATCGAAATCTCTTCTTTTTGAAGGCTATCTTCTTTATTTTCAATATAATAAACCAAATTCAACTTATTTAAACCGTAATCGTCAGAAAGTTTACCATAGAAATATTGTGTAGTATTATCTATACTGTCCAGCTTCTGTTGAATTTCAATTACGGGATATTCGTCTTTTATCACGTTAATGGAATAATCTAAAGCCTCAAAATTTTTGATTGCCTTATTTGAAGTACTAACTCGATAATCTAAACGAGAATAAACCGCCTGGGAGTATTGAAAATCTGAATTTTCAGCAGAAAGCTTTATTAAAGAATCTTCAGTCGTAAAATTGAGAAATTCGGTATTTCGGGTATTGAAATTCCAGGTAATTTTTGTGCCTTCCGGTATATTTACATTTCCAGTACCACTTAAACTATCGTTAAGCTTTCCTATGTAATTGGGATAGTCAAACTTCATTTTAAAATCTAACAGTTTGGGTACTCTAAGAGTTTCCAGTGTATATTCTTTAGAATTTATGCCGTTCGCGCTCAATCTAAAATTCACATCGTTTTGAAGTCTTTTAAACGTATATTCAAAACTTCCGGGGGCGATTTGCTTTAAGAAATAGCTTTGTCCGTTATAAGTAATTTCAGGCTTTTCGGGAATAATATTGCCTTCTGTTTTTACCAGGATTTTATATTCTGAATTCTCCCTGGCTTTCAAAGAATCGTTCAAAATCATAAACCTGAAAGGCGCGGGAGTATCAAATTCAGTATTATATTTTGCGAGTCGATCTAATGGTGAAGCAATCAAATTAATATTTCCGGTTACTAAAAGTCCTAAAATCAATACTACCGGGAATAAGGCGTATTTTAAGTATTTCCTGTTCTCCTTATAATCTACAGCGCGCGTAAATGGAACTTTATTTAGTTCGGCCGACTTTTGTTCGATCCCGGCTAATAATAATTCAGATTTTTGCGAATCTTTTTTTAGCTGAAGTATATTAAGCAGTTTATCGTTTACTTCAGGGAAATGCGCCCCGATTATTTTTGAAGCTTCTTCATCGTTGATTCCGCTAGAAAATTTAAATAGTTTCGTCAACGGAATTATAATAAAGTATCCCAAAAGGATAACCTCTACCCCAACAAAAATCCAGAATAAAAAAGTTCTTGCCGAAGGTTCTAACCACAGGTAATATTCAATAGCCAAAACGGCAAGAAAATAAAGCAAGCCAATGGCAAGAAATAAGATAATTCCTTTCAGCAATTTATTCAGATAAAACTTCCTGATAAACGCCCCCAGCTTTCTTTTTATTTGATTGTAATTTTCCATAAGCGAAGCTTAAAAATACAACAATTTTGGCGGAGTGATTTCCGCAGTATTGATGCGACTCTCATTAGGTTTCGTTTAATAAGGTTGTATCTTTGTAGTTAAAAACAAAACTAGATATGTCTGCTAAAGTTCGCGTGCGTTTTGCGCCAAGTCCAACCGGCCCTTTGCATATTGGCGGGGTAAGAACAGCTTTATATAATTATTTATTTGCCAAAAAACACAAGGGTGATTTTGTGTTGCGTATTGAAGATACCGATCAAAATCGATACGTTGAAAGTGCCGAAGATTATATAATTGAATCCCTTAATTGGTGCGGAATTCCTTTTGACGAAGGCCCCGGAAAAGAAGGTGATTACGGCCCTTACCGCCAAAGTGAGCGAAAGGATATTTATAAAAAATATGCCGAAGAACTTATCAAAACAGATAATGCTTATTATGCTTTTGATACAGCTGAAGAATTAGACGCACATAGAAAAGACCACGAGGAGAAAGGCAAAACCTTTATCTACAACTGGCATAATAGAATGAAATTGCAGAATTCCCTTGCGCTTTCTGAAGACGAGGTTAGAGATAAACTGGATGCCGATGAGAATTACGTGATCAGGTTTAAATCACCTGAAGACGAAAATCTTCATATCAAAGATGAGATTCGTGGCGAGATGGAAATTGACACCAGCACTTTAGATGATAAGGTTTTATTTAAAAGTGACGGGATGCCAACTTACCACCTGGCAAATATTGTAGACGATCATTTAATGGAAATCTCCCACGTTATACGTGGTGAGGAGTGGTTGCCTTCGCTGGCGCTTCATTTTATGTTATACAGAGCTTTTGGATGGGATGCCCCTAAATTTGCCCATTTACCGCTTATTTTGAAGCCGCAGGGAAAAGGAAAATTAAGCAAGAGAGATGGAGATAAATTAGGTTTTCCAGTATTTCCGCTGGAATGGAAAGATCCTAATTCCGGAGAAATTTCTGCGGGTTATAGAGAAGATGGATATTTCCCTGAAGCCGTTACCAATATGCTGGCCTTTTTAGGTTGGAATCCAGGTACTGAGCAGGAATTCTTTAAACTTAACGAACTGGTTGAAGCTTTTGAAATAGACAGGGTTCATAAGGGAGGAGCTAAATTTGATCCCGAAAAAACCAAATGGTTTCAGCAGCATTATATGCACGAGGCAGATGAAAAGATAATCACCAAAAAACTTGAAAAAATAGTTGATGAA
>DATFJA010000150.1:0-11979 GCA_035269545.1 Salegentibacter sp. | reverse complement strand
TTTTCCTGATTTTAGAGCTCACGAACGCAGTTTTCAATTAATGCTCCAGGTGGCCGGTAGGGCAGGGAGAACAAAGAAACGGGGAAAGGTGTTGATTCAAAGTTACAATCCACATCACCAGATCATTCAACAGGTTTCTATGGGAGATTATGCCGGAATGTACAAAGATCAGTTAGAGGAGCGTTACAATTATAAGTATCCGCCATTTTATCGATTGATTAGAATTACATTAAAATGCCGGGATTATTCTAAAACCAATGATGGTGCAGATTGGTTGGCTACCGGCATGAAGAATGTTTTTAAAGAAAACGTACTGGGTCCTGAATTTCCGCCGGTAGCACGAATTAGAAATGAATATTATAAGAATATTCTGCTTAAAATTCCGCAGCAACAATCATTAGCTAAAACAAAAGAAATGCTTCAGCGCATTATGGAGAGCTTTAAAGCTATTGGAGCTTTTAGAAGTATAAAAGTGGTGATTAATATAGATCCAATATAAAATTAGATTGACTTTTTTTGAATGTCATCCTGAACTTGTTTCAGGACTTATTATGGTAATAAGTTAAAATCTGAAAATAGAAATTTCAGATTGATGAGAGTATAATAGAATATAAGTAATTAGAACTTATTGAATAGCGCTTAAAGCTTCCACCAGGTTAGTCTTTTTATGGCGACTAAGCGGTAACATCTCTTTATCAATCTCAATATTCTTTGAATTATAGCGCTCAATCTTATCGAGGTTTACGATATATGATTTATGCGTTCTAAGAAATTTTTCATTAGGTAACTGCTCTTCAAAAGACTTCATTGTAGCGAGTACCACGAAGTTTTCTTTTTCTGTAACAAATTTCACGTAATCTCCTAAGGCCTGAATATATTTTAGTTTGTTCAAAAAAACCTTTCGATTTTTGAGATTGCTTTTCACAAAAATATAATCTTCATCTTCCGGTTCTGCGGCAATTTGATGTTTAAGTTTGTAGAGATTTATCGCTTTAGCAACAGCGTTATTAAAACGTTCTTTAGTTACGGGTTTATGGATATAATCTACCGCATCATAATCAAAAGCTTTAAAAGCATATTGTGTTTTTCCGGTAACAAAAATAATTTGCGGCTTATTTGGAAGATCGTCTAAAAGTTCAAAACCTGTAAGAACCGGCATTTCAATATCTAGAAATATTAAATCGATATCATTATCGAGAAGGCCATTCTTAGTTTCAATAGCATTATTATATTCCGCAACAAGTTTCAGATTAGCATGGTCTCTAATCAGTTTTACGATAGATAGGCGCTGCAAGCTGGAATCGTCAACAACAATACATTTGAGTAAAATTTCTTCCACGGTAGTTAGGTTAAGTCATAACAATATTAAACATAAAATATCATAATTACAAGATAAACTTTACATTCGTCGGATTAATTTGAACTTTATCTTCAATTAATTAATTGTGTTTTATATCTTTTGTTACTGATGTCGAAATTTCAAATTATTGAAGTAAATATTTAATAATCTGGATAAAAGTTCCTTCACTTTTAAGCTTTGAAAATAGAAATAAATGAGCTACTTTTGCACTCAATTTAATTTAAAGTAAATTTTTATGAACACTTATGAAACTGTTTTCATCTTGAATCCCGTTTTATCTGATGAGCAGATAAAGGAGACAGTTCAGAAATACGAAGAATTTCTTGTTTCTAAAGGGGCCGAGATGGTATCGAAAGAAGATTGGGGGCTTAGAAAATTAGCCTACCCAGTTCAACACAAAAAAAGCGGGTTTTACCACCTGTTTGAATTCAAAGCTCCAGGAGAGGCTATAGAGCCGTTGGAACTTGCTTTTAGAAGAGACGAGCGTATGATGCGTTACTTAACTGTAAAGTTAGATAAACACGCTATCGCCTGGGCTGAAAAAAGAAGAAATAGAAGACAACAAGAAAAAGCGTAAGTATGGCTACATCTATTGAACAACAAGCAAAAGGAAAAAAAGACGGAGAGATTAGATATCTTACTCCTCTTAATATAGAGACCAGTAAAACGAAGAAGTACTGTCGTTTTAAAAGGTCTGGAATTAAGTATGTCGATTATAAGGATCCAGATTGGTTAATGAGTTTCGTAAACGAGCAGGGTAAATTATTACCTCGCCGTCTAACCGGTACTTCTTTAAAATACCAGAGAAAAGTGGCTGTTGCTGTAAAAAGAGCACGTCACCTTGCGTTAATGCCATATGTTGGTGATTTACTAAAATAAAAAGAGGCAATTATGGAATTGATACTTAGACAAGACGTAGATAATTTAGGTTTTAAAGACGATGTTGTAACTGTAAAGAATGGTTATGGCAGAAACTATCTTATTCCTCAGGGATATGCACATCTTGCAACTCCTTCGGCTAAAAAAGTTTTAGCTGAAACCCTGAAGCAAAGAGCCTATAAAGAACAGAAACATATCGATGAAGCTAAGAAGCAAGCAGAAAAACTTAATAACGTAGAGATTAAGTTAACTGCTAAAGCCGGTGCTGGAGACAAATTATTTGGATCTATCACCAATGCTGATTTAGCTGAAGCTTTGGCTAAAGAGGGAATCGAAATCGATAAGAAATTTATTAACATAGCAGGTGGAAACATCAAAAGATTGGGACAGTACGAAGCAACTTTACGTTTTCATCGTGAAGTAGTGACTACTTACAACTTTGATGTAGTAGCTGAATCTTAATTTATTTCAAGATTAAATTAAAAGCCCACTTTGATAGTGGGCTTTTCTTATTTTAGTGAGACCCTATTTTATTCCGGGATTCTAACAACTTAGATCCTGAAATAAATTCAAGCTAAAGATTTTACCGATACATTTTAATTCTTATCAAAAATGAAATATTCCAGATTAACTAAAGAACAGTTTGAAGAAATGAAGCAGGAATTTATTAATTTCCTTGCATCACAATCTATAACTGCAGATGAATGGGAGAAAATAAAGAAAGAGCAGCCAAAAGCAGCGGAGCAGGAGCTTGATGTTTTTAGTGATCTTATTTGGGAAGGTGTTTTAAATAAAGTGGAATATCTGGAGCATTTTTCAGCTAATCAAATTTATTTATTTCATATTACCGAAGTAACTATTCATCTTATAGCGATAAAAGTAGAGCACCAGGGAATAGATCTAACTACTAGAAAAGGATACAGCTGGTTGCAAACTAATTTGCTGGATGAATCTGTAAATATTTATACATCATCCAAAGCTTTAAGTGAGGATAGAAATAAGGATATTTTCGCGCTTATAAAACAAGGTGCTAATATTACCAAAGGAGATCTTTATAAATATTTTGATAATATGGTGGAGCGTAAATAAACCTAAAATAGGTCTTTGAGAATCCGGTGAATTAAATTTCTAAATCTATCAATTTAGTTCTGTTTTTTCAACTTCGTTTATATATCTACACTTAGTCTCAGCGCTAAAAAAGCAAGTATTACGAATTATTGCTTTTTAGGCTCTTGAAATACCTTTTAGAATAATTTCTATTATAAAGCTTAGTGTAGAAAAAAGATTAAAATAGAAACTTTTAGTTTCCTATTTTTGATTTCAAGGGGATTACAATGAAAAATCTCTAATTTCACTACTCACTACTCACTACTCACTACTCACTATTCATAACGTAACGACTCTATAGGGTCTTGTTTGGCTGCTTTGGCTGCTGGAAAGCTTCCTGCGAGAATAGCTACTAAAATAGTAATTGCTGTAGCCCAGAGAATAGCAATCCAGGGTGTGGTGAAATCAAAATCGGCAGCAGCGGAAACTGCTATTCCAATTAATATTCCAAGAATAATTCCCAAAACACCCCCTAATTGTCCAATAATAAGGGTTTCCATAAAAAATTGAGTAGCGATAGTTTTTCGTTTTGCTCCAAGGGCTTTTCTTACCCCAATTTCACGAGTTCTTTCGGTTACGCTAACCAGCATAATATTCATTAAAGCTATGGAGGAGCCAAAAATAGTGATTATAGAAATTATCCAGGCCGCGTAATTTAGATAGCTGGTAATAGAAAAGATTCGATTTATAAGATCGTCACTGCGCTCCAGGCCAAAATTATTTTCTTCTATAGGATTGAGTTTTCTAATATTTCTAAAAGTTATAATTGCTTCATCCTGCGCACCTTCTAATAATTCTTTATCGTCAACTTTTACGCTTACGGCGTAATTAATTTGAGGTTGGGTAAACATAGATCGGGCAACTTGTATAGGCATTAAAACCCTAAGATCTTGATTATTTCCAAATGTAGAACCCTTAGATTCTAAAACTCCAATAACTCTAAATTTTCCTCCTCGAATACTAATTATCTTATTTATAGGATCGGCATCTTTAAAAAGTCCTTCAGCTTTGGCAAAATCAGAGCCAAGTACCACAACGTTATTATTGTTCTTGATATCAAAAATATTGAACTCTCGTCCTTTCTCTACTTTTAAACCAGAATTTTCAAGAAAGTTCTCGTTTACGCCAAGAACTCTAACTTCAGGGTCGGTTTTTTCGTTGAGATACTTCACTTCAGCACCGGCGGTTCCGGTAAATGAAACTGCAGTTTGAGCTTTTGGATACTGATAATTCTCTTCAAATTTACGTACCTCCCGGTAAGTAATAATAGGATTTATTTTTTCTACTTCACCACCGCCCCGACGTTGAGAATTGAACTCATAGCGTTGAATATTAAAAGTATTGGCGCCCATAGAGGCAAAATCGCTACTTATAGTGTTTTCTAACGCAGTTACCGCACTTAAAATCCCTACCAATGCAGTGATTCCAATAGCGATAATCAATACCGTAAGTATGGTTCTAAGTAACTGACTTTTAATGGAATTAAAAGCAATGCTTATATTTTCTTTAAATAACCCAAACATAGAAAGTTTTTTCAGTGCTATTAAGTTAGACTTCAGAAGTGGAAGAATGTTACTTAAAATCTGAAATTTGTTTGGGTTCACTTAAAATTTAAGATATTTGCAACACTGTTTCAGGCGTATGATAGCGCCAATATTAAACTAAACTGGTAATTATACCTAAAGATTTTTATGGCACAAAAACCTTCTATCCCAAAAGGAACCCGAGATTTTAACCCCGCCGAAGTTGCTAAAAGGAATTTTATTTTCGATCAAATTAAAACTGAATTTAAAAAATTTGGTTTTCAACCTATCGAGACACCAAGTTTTGAGAATTCTGATACCTTAATGGGAAAATACGGGGAAGAAGGAGATCGTTTGATTTTTAAAATTCTAAATTCCGGTGACTTTCTTAAGAAGGCAGATGCAAAAGCTTACGAAAATAGAGATAGCTTAAAGATCACATCTTCTATTAGTGAAAAAGCATTGCGATATGATCTTACCGTGCCTTTTGCTCGTTACGTGGTGCAGCATCAAAATGAAATAGATTTCCCATTTAAGCGATACCAGATTCAACCGGTTTGGAGAGCCGATAGACCACAGAAAGGACGTTTTAGAGAATTTTTTCAGTGTGATGCCGATGTGGTAGGAAGTAAAAGCCTATGGCAGGAAGTAGAATTCGTGCAATTATATGATGCTGTTTTTTCCTCTCTAAAATTAGAAGGTGTTACGATTAAGATCAATAATCGAAAAGTACTTTCTGGTTTTGCCGAGGTAATTGGTGAAAAAGACAAACTTATTGATTTTACGGTAGCTTTAGATAAACTGGATAAGATAGGAGAAGAGGGCGTAAAGAATGAAATGTTGCAAAAAGGAATTTCTGAAAGTGCCATTGATAAAATTCAACCAATATTTAGTTTAAAAGGATCTTTTAATGAAAAAATCGCCGGGATTAAAGAAATACTGGCTACTTCTGAAACCGGGAAGGAAGGTGTGAAAGAACTGGAATTTATTGAAAAAGCTATCGCAGAAATGCCTTTAAAAACCGCAAAACTTGATCTTGATGTTACCCTGGCCCGCGGACTAAATTATTATACAGGGGCTATTTTTGAAGTTTCAGCGCCGGAAAATGTAAAAATGGGCTCCATAGGAGGCGGTGGTAGATACGATGACTTAACCGGAATTTTTGGTTTGAAAGATATGAGTGGCGTGGGAATTTCATTTGGCTTAGATCGTATTTACCTGGTTCTAGAAGAACTCAATTTATTTCCTAAAGCTGTTACTCAAAACACCAGAGCTCTTTTTATTAATTTTGGGGACACGGAATCACTTTATGCGCTAAAAGCGCTAAATGAATTGCGAAGCCAAAATATAACCGCAGAATTATTTCCCGATGCAGCGAAGATGAAAAAGCAAATGAATTATGCTAACAAACGCGATATTCCTTTTGTAATTTTGGCTGGGGAAGAGGAGATGAATGCTGAAAAATTTACACTTAAGAATATGAAAACCGGTGAACAGCAAAAAGTTGATTTTGCAGAGTTATTAAAGGTTTTAGTTTAAATTTTAATTTTAAAAATAATGTGTTATTGCGAGGAATAATTCGACTTTAAAAGAATTATAACGTGGCAATATTTTTTTGAAAAAATTGGATGAGATTGCTTCAACCGCCGAACAAAGCGGCTTCGCAATGACAAAGAATAAAAACTCGTCATTGCGAAGAAGGAACTACTGAAGCAATCTCTTCTTGATTATAGTTTTTTATTTTATTCTCCTATCCATTTGCACTAGCTTTATTTAAAATCTCCATGTCTTCTTTTGAAAGCGAAACTTCAATCGCTTCCGTAAAAGATTTAAGATGAGAAGATTTTGTAGCGCTGGCAATTGGCGCACTTACACCGGGCCTTTTCATTAACCAGGCAAGAGCAACGCCTGCCTGTGAGATGCTATGCTTTTCCGAAATTTCATCAAGGCTTTTCAATACTTTTTCACCGCGATTGTTTAAAAACTTCTCAGTAAACATTTTTCTATCTTTCCCTTCAAAATCTTCCTGTGTGCGGTACTTTCCGGTGAGAAATCCGCTGGCTAGAGAGAAATAGGGAATTACACCTAAATTATTTTCAACGCAAATTTCTTCGATTTTTCCTTCAAACTTGTCGCGCACCATCAAGTTATATTCCGGTTGAAAAACTTCATAAGCCGGTAAATCCTCTTCGGCAGCAATGTTCAGGGATTTTTGCAATCTTTCCGCAGAAAAATTTGAAGCTCCAATGTGTCTTATTTCACCTCCCGATATAAATTTTTGATAAGCTTCTAAAGCTTCTTCTACCGGGGTTTCATCATCATCAAAATGTGTGAAGTAAAGATCTATATAATCGGTTTGAAGTCTTAGAAGAGAATCTTTAACTGCTCCTGTAAGATAATCTCTGGAATTATCCTTTGGACCGCCAGGTGATAAACTTGAGCCACCTTTAGTTATTAGCATGATCTTATCTCTTAGTTTACGCTCTTTCATCCATTTTCCAATAATCCTTTCTGAAGTCCCGTGAGGTACGCCCTGTGCCCATCGGGAATAAACATCGGCAGTGTCTAAAGTAGTAAAACCTCGCTCAAAAAGTTCATCCAACATTTTAAAAGACTCTTTTTCATCTAAGGTCCAGCCAAAGACATTACCTCCAAAAATAATTGGAGCCGATTCTAATCCAGATTTTCCTAATTTAACTATTTCCATCTTTTCGCATTTTCATTAAAATTAACGATCAGGTTTAAAAAAGTCGAATCCCAGGTGGGGTTTTGGATAGATTTAACTTAATAAGGGAAAGAAAGGAAGATAAAAAGGGTTTGAAGAAAGCTAGAGTGATTGGTTTACTCTTCGGTAGCGCTACTTTTTCTTCTCCATATCACATAAATCGCAGCGATTGTTCCCAGGCCTAAAACTATAGTGAAAATTCTTGGGGGAGCATTTAGGGTGTTTTCTAATTCGAAAGTAAAGGAGCCAATTAAGATGAAACTTCCTAATAAAACTCCCAAAGTCATTAATATTTTACCTACCAGTTTCATTCGTTTCAATATTCAATTCTGAAAAGGTTTACACCTTTTTATAGTCAGATTATCTATTTAATAATCAGTTAGATAAGAATATTTAATTTAACTAATAAGAACAATTGCAAGGTTAATTTAAAGTAAACTAATTGTTAAGCATTTCTTTCTTGTATGGGTTTTAAAAAGGAAGAATAAAGTAAGGGGAATTCTAATAATTTTAGTTTAACATATTGGTTTTATACCTTTTACCAGTAGAAGAGATTGCTGTTCTATTTTTTTAGCTGCAGTTTTCCAAAATTTCATCAATACCGGAAACTGATATATCTGGTTTTTTAGCTAAATGGTAAAAGCCTTCTTCTTGTCTATTAACAAAACAAGTTTTAAGATTTGCTCGCTTAGCGCCGAGAATGTCCCAGGGATGAGCAGCTACCATTAAGGCATTTTTAGCCTCAATTTTATATTTATCTAGAACGTAATGATAGCTCTCGGGATGCGGTTTGTATTTTTTCACTTCTTCAATGCTATGTATCCCTTCAAAAAAAGAATCTATTTCTGCAAATTCCAGCTGAGATTGTAATACATCAGGTTTCCCATTGCTTAAAGCGATAAGCTTAGTCCCAGAATTTTTTAATTGTTCTAATCCGGGTTTTACATCAGGGTGGGCTGGAAGTTTAGTGATTTCAGAAAGAATATTTTTTATTTCTTGATTAGTAAAAGTTTTATCAAACTTTCCTGAGATCATTTTAAAAGTCGCTGCCGCTATTTCAGTAAAATTCGCATAATTTTCTGTTGTGGTTTCTACAAGAGAGTAGTGTAGTAATTTTGGAAACCAAACCTCAAAACCCATTTCATTTTCTAAAGCGGCGTTTATCTCTTCTTTTAAGGGAAAAAGATTTAGAAGGGTTTCATTTATATCAAAAATTATGATTTCCGGCTTCATAAAGAATAAATTTTGAGAAGGAAAGATAAGTTTTCTTTCGGTAAAAAGCATAAAAAAATCCCTCCTGAAAAGAAGGGATTTTTAGTAGCGAGACCGAGATTTGAACTCGGGACCTCCGGGTTATGAATCCGACGCTCTAACCAACTGAGCTACCTCGCCATAATTTATTGTAAGACGCCTGCTGGCGTGACTTTCAAAGCATTTACACTAATTGTGAATGCGGGTGCAAATATATAAACATTTTGTATTGACGCAAACATTATTTTCTAAAATATTTATTTTGTTTTCTTTTTATCCTTCTAATTAATATCTATATTGCCCAAAACTAATTAAATCTAAAAATGGAAGATAAGATCAAGTACGAAATGGAATTCCCCATTCACGCTTCTCCTTCATTATTGTACCAATATATATCAACCCCTTCAGGATTAAGTGAATGGTATGCAGATAATGTAAATTCACGAGGTGAATTGTTTACTTTTATTTGGGAAGGAAGTGAAGAAAAAGCCAAATTGGTAAGCAAAAAAAGTGATGAGCGCGTAAAATTTAAGTGGCTGGATGATGAAGACACTCCATATTTTTTCGAAATAAGAATTCAGGTAGACGAAATCACTAAAGATGTCTCTATAATGATAACCGATTTTGCGGAAGATGAAGATGAAATGGAGGAAGGCAAAATGCTATGGGAAAATATGATTTCAGACCTTAAACAGGTACTTGGATCGGTTTAATATTTCTAAGATAAACATTACCTTTGCCCCGTTCTAAAACGGGGCTTTTTTATGATAAATCTAAACGGAAATTTAGTAGAGGAAAATCAAGCATCACTTTCGGTAACTAATCGTGGATTTGCTTACGGGGATGCTGTTTTTGAAACCATACGTGTAATTAGCGGAAAGATAATGTTCTGGGAAGATCATTATTTTAGGTTAATGGCTTCTATGCGTATTATGCGGATGGAAATACCTGGAAATTTTTCTCCTGAATTTCTTGAAGAAGAGATCCTAGAGTTGGTAAAAGAAAACGGCCTGGATACCACTGCAGCCCGTGTAAAATTTTCAGCCTATCGTAAAGAGGGTGGCTATTATAGACCTGCTACTCGTGAAATTGGATTTATTATAACTACAGAAGAACTTGCAGATGCTTTTTATCTGCTGAATGAAGGGGATTATGAAGTTGAACTCTTTAAGGATCACTATATAACAAGTGGTTTATTTTCTACTATAAAATCGAATAATCGGGCGATTAATGTATTGGGAAGTATTTTCGCTTCTGAAAATGGATTTGAAAACTGTTTTTTGATCAATGAGAAGAAAAATGTGGTAGAAGCTTTAAATGGGAATTTATTTCTTGTGAAAGGCGATAAGATTAAAACGCCTCCGTTAACCGATGGTGCTTTAAATGGTATCACCAGGAAGAAGCTACTTGAAATAATAAAGACTTTACCCGCATTAACTTTAGAAGAAACTTCAATCTCTCCATTTGAGCTTCAAAAGGCAGATGAGTTATTTGTAACAAATGTGATTACAGGTATTCAACCGGTTACAAAATATCGCAAAAAGAGATTTGAGAATAAAATAGCTAAAGATCTGCTTTCAAAATTAAATGTAAAAGCGAGATTGGGTTAATTGTAACTCGGGTTTTCTGGAGCGTTAGACCATAATAGGTATTCACCGCCAAGTTGTTTCATTTTATCTTTCCAAAAAGAACGATACGGTCGTTCAATAATATCTTTTGGATCGTCGTTAGTAGTAATGATCCAGGAATGTGAATTCAATTCTTCATTTAATTGATTAGCATCCCAGCCTGAATATCCCAGGAAGAATCTAATCTCTTTTTCGCTAATTAAATTCTGATTTATAAGCTCTGTAACAACATCAAAATTGCCTCCCCAATAAATTCCATTTGCAATTTCTACGCTTTGTGGAATAAGGTCCGGTATTTTATGTATAAAATAGAGATTGTCCTGTTCTACAGGACCACCGTTATAAATTTTAAAATTAGAAGAAAGATCTGGAACAAGATCTTTTAGAGTAAAATCCAATACTTTATTGAGTATAAAACCTACTGAACCAGCCTCAGAATGCTCAGCAAGCAATACCACAGAGCGGTTGAATGCAACATCTCCGATTATAGATGGTTCTGCTACCAATAGATGGCCTTTGGTTGGTTTTAAAGCAATCATTTTAGCATTGTTTTTATCTAAGCTACCATTAATTTAAAAAAAAATCAAATAAAATGATAAAGTATTTAATTAAAAAAAAGCCTCCCATTTGGGAGGCTTTGAATTTTTCACTAATACAATTTATTAGTTTACAGCCTTTTGTAAATCTGCACCGGCCTTAAATTTAACTACATTTTTAGCAGCAATTTTAATAGTTTTTCCGGTTTGTGGGTTTCTTCCTTCACGAGCAGCTCTTTTAGAAACTGACCAAGATCCAAATCCTACTAAAGAAACGCGATCTCCTTTCTTAAGAGAACTTTCTACGTTTTCAAGAAAAGATTCTAAGGCCTTTTTTGCTGATGCTTTAGAAATTCCAGCGTTTTCAGCCATTGCGTCGATTAAATCTGTTTTGTTCATAATTTGAATTTTAAATAAATTGTTGGTTAAACATTCTGTTAAATTGCTCTACAAATTTATATGGAATTCTCGGCCGTGCAAGTAATATCAAGGGAAATGCAGGTTTTTGTTAATAAGTCGGTCATTTTGTTAATAAACAAGTCTCGATTTAGTTGATTTTTTACCGTTTCAGTAACCATAAGGCCTTAGAGGAATTTTGCTCCTTTTGAAAAATTGTAACCATTTAAAAGTGATTTTACATCCATTTTTCGCTTTCCGGGAAGTTGTAATTCTTCAATTATAAGGTAACCGCCCTCTGTTGCTACCTTCAGCTTTTTATCTTTAACCAGAATACTTCCATTTTCTAAAGAATGACTGGCAATTTCTTTTTTACAATGATAGATCTTGACTTTTTCTTCTTTCCCGTCGTTAAACAAAATAGACCAGGCCGCCGGATATGGGTTTAGGCCGCGAATTAGGTTGTAAATTTGATCTAATGAATCGTTCCAGTTAATTTTCGTATTCTCTTTATTAAGCTTTGGCGCGTCTTTTAGTAACTGGTCAAATGGCTGCGGAGTGGGGGTGAGGTTAC
>DATFJA010000149.1:0-3078 GCA_035269545.1 Salegentibacter sp. | reverse complement strand
CCGGTCCGGTTCTTTGTTCGGTAATAGTGGTGCCGTCATAATTTTCACCGTAGGTCACTACCGGCCAACCGTAATTTTTTCCGGCTTTGACTACGTTTATTTCATCACCACCTTTTGGGCCGTGTTCGTTTACCCATACTTCACCGGTTTCTTCGTTGAAGATCATTCCCTGCGGGTTTCTATGTCCGTAAGAATAAATAGCTTCTTTCGCGTTTTCCTCTCCTACAAAAGGATTGTCTGAAGGTACGCTTCCGTCTAAATTAAGTCGGTATACTTTCCCACCATCTCTTGTAATGTCCTGCGGATTCACATCTCTATTTCCTCTATCCCCAATGGTAAAAAATAAATGACCTTCGCCGTCAAATACAATTCTTGATCCAAAATGTTGGCCTCTGGTTGAGTTGGTTTCCCCTTTGTAAAGATCTTCGCGGTTTGTTAATTGGTTGTTTTCCAGTTTGGCTCGCATCAAAGCAGTATTTCCGCCTTCGCCTTCACCTTCCTGGGAAGAGTAGGTGATGTAGACCCACTTATTAGTTTCAAAATCTGGATGCAGCGCAATATCCAGTAAGCCACCCTGGCCCTGGTTATATATTTCGGGAGCCCCGGAGATCTCTACTTTTTCTCCATCTTTAAAATGATAAATATCTCCTCCTTTTTCGGTAACCAGTATGCTACCATCGGGTAAGAAGTCAAAACCCCACGGGATTGCCATATCTCCAATCACTACCTCGTGTTCATATTCCCTGTCGGGAGAAACTGCTTCCGGCTGTTTTTCTGGAACCGGGTTACTGTCTTGATCGGCGGTTTCAGTTTGTTCTTCAACTTCAGCTTTTTCTTCTGATTTTTGATTTTCTCCACAAGCGGAAAAAGTAAAGATCAGGCCTAATAATAATAAAATGCGCTTCATAATATTTTTTTTTGGTTTGGTTTACCCTGCATTATAGGGAAGTTTTCAACTAAGATATAAAAAATCTAAAGTTTTTCTTGTAGAGTGATAAGTTTTCTTATATTTGCACCCGCTTTGCAGGATATTAATGACTGCAGGTTGAAATTTTGAAGTTGAAACGATAGCATTTGCTATTGAGTTTAGGGATTTAGCCCCGACGTAATGTCGGGATAAACTTTGCCTAATTATCGCGCCGAGCGCGATCAAAAAATACTCGGGGTGTAGCGTAGCCCGGTTATCGCGCCTGCTTTGGGAGCAGGAGGCCGCAGGTTCGAATCCTGCCACCCCGACAAACCTTCTTTAAAAGGATACAAAAACACTGTTAATCTATTGATTTTCAGTGTTTTTTGTTTTTATGATATCATTTGATATGGTTTGATATCACCCTATCCAGTGAATGATTCGGTGAATACTTTCTTTCCAGCATTTCACTATCTTAGAATGATCATTAGATTGATTTGACTTTCGTCTTTAACACTTATTGTTTAACTTAAAGACATTCGAAATGCATGATTTTACTACATTCTCCGTGCTTTTCTTCACAAGAAAACTCAACCGGAACAAGAAAGAACTATCTATTTATGCCCGTATTACGGTGAATGGAAAATGCGCTGAAATGAGCCTGAAAAGGAAAACTTCAGTGAATGAATGGGATAGTTCAAAAGGAAGACTTAAAGGAACTTCTCCCAGGATTAAAACATTAAACAGTTATTTGGATCAGGTTTATTCTAAATTACTTGATACCCAAAAGAGAATTCTGGATAAAGATACCTTAATCACTGCCGATAAAGTCAAAGCTTCCTATCTTGGATTAGATGAAGAGCATAAAACACTCAAGGATATTATTGATTATCATAACCAGACAATGAAGGGCGTCCTTAAATGGGGTACGCTTAAAAACTATAATACCACTGCCAAATACCTGGACGAGTTTTTAAAAAAGAAAAAGAAAACCAACGATGTATACCTAAAGCAGATCGACTACCAATTCATTACCGAATTTGAAATGTTTCTTAGGAATTACCGTGCTAAAAAAGCAAGGAAGACCTGCGGAACGAATGGTACGATGAAACACTTGGAGCGATTTAAGAAAATGATCAACCTGGCCATTAAATTAGAATGGCTGGAAAAAAGTCCTTTCCAGAATTATAAAATGAAGTTTGAGAAGAACGAGCGACAATTCTTATCGGAGCGGGAATTAAAAATGGTCGAAGAAACTTATTTTAGAAGTGAATCCCTGGAACGGGTTAAAGATATGTTCCTATTCTCCTGTTATACCGGGCTTACTTATGGTGAGCTCAAAGTACTCACCAAAGACCATATTGTTAAAGGAATGGACGGTAAAAACTGGATATCTACCAAACGTGAAAAAACTAATGAACCTGTAAAAGCTCCACTACTCCATAAAGCCGATACTATTTTGAAAAAATACCAGGATAAACGGTTTTACTTCGTTAGTGAATATTTGTTTCCGGTAAGATCCAACCAAAAGATGAATCAATATGCAAAAGAAGTAATGAAAGCTGCAAAAGTGAGAAAACATATTACATTTCATTCAGCGAGGCATACTTTTGCTACCACCGTAACCTTATCTAACGGAGTCCCTATTGAGACGGTGTCCAAACTTTTAGGACATACAAAGTTATCAACCACTCAGATTTATGCACGGGTAATGGATAATAAAATCAGTAGTGATATGAGTAACTTAGAAAAAAGAATGGCTAAGAAGGAAAGAAAAGATAGATCTGGTCGGTCAAATGGAACTAACTAAATTGTTGAAATATATGGGGCTATTTAAATTAATGTGCCCGGCGGATGATTTAGGTTGATTTGAAAAGAAACCCGTCAAGTGGTTTAAACTGCTTTTTCATTAGATGGATATGATATACTCATCCAAAGCAGAATTACAAGAGACTAAATAAAACGAGTTTAAAAGGATTAATTACATCAATAACCTTGACATTTTTTATTCTGTTGTTATACGGGGTTAATTTATGGGGATATAAGAGAACTAAAGAAAAAACATATTCAAATTTTTAAGGATAGGAAGAAGTGTATTTTCAATCGAAGTAGAAAAACTACTACTGTGATTAGAATTCCACTAATGGTTGAAATTGAACGTATTATTGAAA
>DATFJA010000148.1:0-5233 GCA_035269545.1 Salegentibacter sp. | reverse complement strand
ATTCGTTGATACAATGTTTTAATTTCATCGTTTACCGTAGATCTAATACTTAAATTAGTTGGGCTGGCCGGGTTATCTCGTTCTTCGGCATCATAAAATCGCACAACCAGCAAAGGAGTGGTTTGCGTTGCCGCAGGGCAAATATCATCTCTCTGGCAGCCTAGAAAAAGCATGAGTAGCCCACCGATAAAAAAGAGGTTTTTAAGATATTTTGTCTTCATCTATTTTCTTTCTAAACAAACAACATTTTCTACGTGGTGCGTTTGCGGAAACATATCTACCGGTTGCACTTTAGTCACTTTATAATATTCGTCTAATAAAGAGAGATCGCGAGCTTGTGTAGCCGAGTTGCAACTCACGTAAACAATGCGCTGCGGCAATATACCAATTATTTGGGCAATCACATCTTTATGCATCCCGTCACGAGGCGGATCGGTTATAATAACGTCTGGCTGGCCGTGAGTATTGATAAAAGATTCAGAAAAAACCTTTTTCATATCGCCTACAAAGAATTCGGCGTTTTCAACCTGGTTGCGTTCAGCGTTTTCCTTAGCGTCTATAATAGCTTCCGGAACAACTTCAACCCCAATTACTTTTTTCGCTTTCTTGGCAACAAACTGTGCGATAGTTCCCGTTCCGGTATATAGATCATAAACAGTTTCGTCTCCTTGTAGATCGGCGAAATCTCTTGTGATTTTATATAATTCGTATGCCTGGGCAGAATTGGTTTGGTAAAAAGACTTGGCGTTTATTTTAAACTGAAGTCCTTCCATTTGCTCAAAAATATGGTCGCGGCCTTTATAGCAAATTACTTCCTGGTCGTAAAGGGTGTCATTTCCTTTTTCATTGATCACGTATTGTAACGAAGTGATCTCCGGAAACATTTCTGCTACGGCATCCAGTAATAACTCCCGCTTTTCTTTGTCTTCGTGAAAAAACTGAATCAAAACCATTAATTCTCCCGTAGAGGAAGTTCTAATCATTAAAGTTCTTAATAAACCTTCTTGTTTACGGGCATTAAAGAAACTTAAGTCGTTATCTGTGGCGAATTCTTTTACAAAATTCCTTATCGCATTGCTGGGATCTTCCTGCAGATGACATTTTTTGATATCAAGAATTTTATCCCACATCCCGGGAATATGAAATCCAAGGGCATTTTTATCGTCAAAATCTTTTCCGCTGTTTATTTCTTCCGGGGTAAGCCAGCGACTATCACTAAATGAGAATTCCATTTTATTTCGGTAGAAATAGATTTCCTTACTGCCTAAAATTGGAGTTACTTCAGGTAATTCAACTTTTCCTACCCTAATAAGATTATTTAAAACCTCGTTCTGTTTGTATTCGAGTTGATATTCGTAACCCATATTTTGCCATTTGCAGCCTCCACAGGTTCCAAAGTGCTGGCAAACAGGTTCTACGCGCTTATCTGAAAATTGATGAAAATTTACAGGAGTTCCCTGGTAGTAAGATTTTCTTTTTTTAGTGGTTTTAATATCGGCTATATCACCGGGCACTACATTGTCTATAAAAATTACACGGCCATCTGGAGATTTGCCAATTCCTTTTCCTTTTCCGCCGGCATCAGTAACTTCAACAGCGTCAAATACCTTGTTTTTATTCCTTCTTCCCATAGCGCAAAAATAGGATAATTGTAAAGATTTATTCCCCGAGTTCCTTAAAATTTCGGCAAACATTTAGTAATTTGCGAAAACTTGAATTTTGGATGATTTCTCTCCCTTGCGGCTCAGACTCTTTAGAGAAAGACTGGAAGCAAAAGAAGGAATTTTGAAAGTTAACAGTTAAAAAAATTAAATCAATGCCATTAGCAGAAATTAAATCCTCAAAAGAAGCCATTAACCTGGAAGATAAACATGGAGCTCATAATTACCATCCACTTCCCGCTGTACTAAGCAAAGGGGAGGGGGTTCATGTTTGGGACGTAGAAGGAAAAAAATATTACGATTTCCTTTCTGCTTATTCCGCGGTAAATCAGGGACATTGTCATCCTAGAATTGTAAATGCTATGTATGAGCAAGCCTCAAAATTAGCACTTACTTCAAGGGCTTTCCATAACGACGTGCTTGGAGCCTATGAAAAATATGCTACCGATTATTTTAAATTCGATAAACTTCTGCCAATGAATACAGGGGCAGAAGCTGTGGAAACCGCAATAAAGATCGCCAGAAAATGGGCTTACGAAAAGAAAGGAGTAAAAGAAACAGACGCTCAAATTATTGTTTGTGAAAATAACTTCCATGGAAGAACAACCACGATAATTTCTTTCTCTAACGATGAAGGAGCTCGTAAGAACTTTGGCCCTTATACTCCCGGATTTATAAAAGTAGCTTATGACGATCCTGATGCTTTAGAAAAAGCGATTACAGAAAATGATAATATCGCCGGCTTTTTGGTAGAGCCTATTCAAGGGGAAGCAGGAGTTTATACCCCTGCTAACGATTATATGAAAAGAGCTAAAGAGATCTGTAATAAGCATAATGTGCTTTTTATGGCCGATGAGATCCAGACAGGTATCGCCAGAACCGGAGCTTTATTAGCCGTTTGTGGAAATTGTACTTGCGAAGGCCACTGTGAGCGCCAGGAAACTTATACCAGACCAGATATTTTGATCTTAGGAAAAGCACTTTCTGGAGGAAACTATCCGGTATCTGCGGTATTGGCAGACAATGAGGTGATGGATGTAATTCAACCCGGTCAACACGGTTCTACATTTGGAGGAAACCCTGTAGCGGCTGCAACGGCAGTAGCTGCATTAGATGTGGTTAAAGATGAAAAACTAGCCCTGAATGCCCGTAAGCTCGGAAATCTTTTTAGAAGATTGATGGACGACTTTATCAAAGATTCTAATATCGTAGAATTGGTAAGAGGTCGCGGATTATTAAATGCGATTTTAATTAACGATTCAGAAGATAGTTCTACAGCCTGGGATATTTGTATGGCGTTAAAGGAAAACGGACTTTTAGCAAAACCAACCCACGGAAATATTATTCGTTTTGCTCCACCATTGGTTATGAACGAAGAGCAACTTAGAGATTGTGTAGATATTATTACTTCTACTTTAAAGCAATTTGAGAAGTAATTTTTCATAATATAGATAAATATAAAAAGCCAGCTGTAATCAGCTGGCTTTTTTGTTTTGAAAAAAACAGGTTTTTTGAAAGGTTTTACGTTTCGTCAAGCTGTCCCGAAGCTTCGGGGTTGTTTCAGCTTCTAACATGAGATCAGTAATTATCATTATTGATCTCTGAATAAATTTCGGAGCAGGCTCTGCAACAAGCTCAGGATGACGCTTAAATCCCTTTTCGAATAGCCTTCTTCTATTTCTTCAAGAAATATGCCTATTGATTTTGTTGCATCTCTCTTAGGATTTCTTCCTGCATTTCATACATTCCTTCTACGCCACCATACATAATGAACATTACAATAGAGCTTATTAAGCTAAGAGCACTTAAAACCAGGCCTATGATGGCGAGAATTTTACCGGTTTTTACATTTTGGTAACCGGTGTATAATTCAGGCTCAGCATTGTAAATTTCTGTGGCTCTCTTTGCCATTACCAGGGCAATGATCCCGAAAATAATTCCGAGTACGCCGTAACAGCAGCATCCAATAATAGAAAGGATCCCGAATATTAAAATTAAAGTTGAATTTGGTAGTTGTTGTCTTTGCATAAAGTTTGGTTTATTGGGTTAGTTGTATATAAGTACTCATTTTAATTAAATAGCTGATAAGCATTACCGCACCGCTAAAAATAATTAGTGCGATCTTGATTTGAAAATCGTAACGAAATTTCACAAATAGATTTACAATTAGAAAAGCGAGTAAAATTAAGATAGGATAGATACCCGGAAACATATAAAAAGCCTGGCTAAACTCTGCTTTGAAAATTAGTAATAACGCACGTTGCCCTCCGCAACCAAAACAGTCTACACCTGTAAGGCTTTTGTTAAGACAAGGCAGCATAAATTCTTCCATACTAATTTTTAATGCTTATTTTATTGGTGAATTCAAGGTTGTCAGTAGAAATAATCTTTACGATGTAGATCGCGTCCTGCAATCCTGAAGTAGATAAATTGTGGTTGGTACTTCCTATGGCCATAGTTCTATTATATATCATTTGTCCGTTTAGGTCGTATAACAATATTTGTTTTATACCGGTTTGTAGCAATTGTATTTCCAATTGCGCTTTTAGATTATTTTGAACAATATGTGCTTCCGGAAATGAAGGTTGTTCCTCTCCTTCAGATTCATCGGGTAGCGAATTATCCTCCTTTTCCTGCATAAAACTAATAAAAAATCTTGTACTATAATTTCCTTTTTCAAGGGCTAAGGTAAAATTATCTTTATTTAATTGATTGTATGTTTCTAATTCAGCATCAAAAAGAAAGATATTCTCGGTCTCAAAATCTCTAGAATCATCTAAACTGAAAGTTAATTCTGAAGCTTCAGCCAAATTGATAAATAGTGGGATTTTATCATTTTTTCTATAAGGCCTAACCTGAATGTTATAAAAAGCTTCGGCAATATTCCAGCCCGCATCATTTTCCAGTACTCCATAAATTTGTGCATCCATCGCCCAATCTTCTTCCCTGGAAGAATCTTCCCGGAAGGCTAACAAAAGTGGCCGCGTATACAAATCATTAAAACCCACATTGAGTTTGAGTAATGGAATCTGACTTTTCTGCTGGTTTTTAAATTCTGAAGTTTGCGAGTTTTCCTTCTGAAATCTTCGTTGAGAATTTTTAAAACGAATATATCCATCATTATTCCCTGTAAGCATAAAAGCCTGCCCAATGGGGCTATATTCTCTTGCTATTTGTGCTCCTGTTCCTCCCGAATTTCCTGTTTCCTCTCCGCCGCCATTATAGGTTTTAAAAACTGCCGGCGCATATGCATTGGCACCCGGCGAGTAAGAACCATAGCCGCCTTCGTAATCTTTTAAATAATGTGAGTCACCGTTATCTCTTGAGTCCCAGAAATAAGCGATTCCCGTACTTGCCGGATTTTCGAATAAAAAACTTTGTAGGTGAAGGGCAGAGGGATAGGGATTGCCTACCAAAACACTTTTCTCATTTTTAATCTGGACTTCTATTTCTCCATCATTCGGTAAACCTCTAAAATCATATCGCTGCTTGTTTCCGGGATTGTTTTCTATGCCATTTACTAGTGTGTGATCGCTGCCGTTCACGCCTTTCATGGTAAAACCTTCTCCTGG
>DATFJA010000147.1:0-8307 GCA_035269545.1 Salegentibacter sp. | reverse complement strand
AAGGCTTGGTTAAACCTAACTTAGGATTTTGTTATACTTTAATGTTATTCAACTTATAAGTAATAACCACATCCTCAATTTACTCATTTTGGATCTAAGAAATTCAGTCGAAATTTTCCCTGCGGAGAGACTATTAGATCTGGCCAGGACTTCAGAAAAACAGTAAGAAATTCACAGTGAACAAGCTTATAGCATTAAATATCAAGTAAAGCCCGATAAATAGTTCACTACAACCGGAGATCGCCATAATGCCTCTTAGAAATTGAGACTAACATAAAAAAAACTTGTTGGCTGTAATTATAAAAGGTTCTGATATTTATTCTTATTTTCTAGCGACTTTTCTAGAATTCTAATTCAATTATTAGTTGTTTTAGTTTCTGGACCGGAATTTGAAATAAAAATTGCGGACAACCAGAGTGCCGGAAAACTTTCAATTGAAAGAACAAGAAAAAAAGAAACTATTGTTGTTTATTTGAACCAATTAAAAGAAAATAAAACATTTTTGTAAACATTTTAAACGAAAAATAATTTGCAGGAAAATTTCACCTGTAATTTTCCATTAATTCAGAATTTTCCGTTGATAGGCTTGCTTCAGAACAAGCGTTAAAATTTAACTAAATTGTTAACAAAGAATTTTTTGTAAATTATTTTTGCCCGCGTATTAAATCTACTTTGAACATCTTTAGTATTACTTGATGAATAAAACAAAACATAGTACAACCGTAAAACGACTTTGGAATATACTTAAATTAGATAAGCGTGATGTAAAACATATACTTTTCTATGCCCTTTTTGCCGGTTTAATAAATCTTGCCGTTCCTTTAGGAATACAGGCAATTGTTAATCTTATCATGGGAGGCAAAATAAGCACCAGTTGGATAATTTTGGTAGTACTGGTTACCCTGGCGGTAGGTTTAGTAGGTGTGTTTGAATTACTTCAATTAAGATTGGCAGAAAACATTCAGCAAAAGATCTTTACACGTTCAAGTTTTGAATTTTCTTTTAGGTTTCCTAAAATTAAAAGTGAAGCGCTACAAAATATATACCCCCCAGAACTAGCCAATCGCTTTTTTGACACTATTACGGTGCAAAAAGGAGTGAGTAAAATACTCCTGGATTTACCTTCGGCTACAGTTCAAATTATTCTTGGTGTAATTCTTTTATCTCTTTATCACCCATTTTTTATTTTATACGGATTGCTACTTGTATTACTTCTATACGTAGTTTTTAAATTTACTGCAGCAAAGGGTTTGGCAACCAGCCTGGATGAATCGAAGAATAAATACCAGGTGGCATACTGGATTCAGGAAATAGCTCGTAACCTTAACAGTTTTAAAATTTCTGGTAGAAGCAAACTAGCACTCGATAAGAACGATAAACTAACCGAAAAATATCTTCGGGAACGAGAAAACCACTTTGGCATTCTAAAAATTCAATACATAAAACTTATTGTTTTTAAGGTTTTAGTTGCCGGAGGACTTTTGGCCATTGGTGGACTTTTAGTTCTAAATCAACAAATGAATATCGGGCAATTTGTAGCCGCGGAAATCATTATCTTATTGATAATCTCTTCGGTAGAAAAACTAATACGAGGTCTTGAAGATATTTATGATACATTAACTTCTTTAGAAAAATTGGCCCAGGTAGTAGATAGGCCACTGGAACTCTTTGAAAACCAAAATTCCATAGATGCCTCAAAAGGAATTAAATTAGAATTAAAAGATGTAGCTTTCGAGCCTGAAGGTCATACCGTATTAAAAGGAATAAATTATACACTTCAACCCGGCACAAGTTTATTGATTTCGGGACCTGCGGGAAATGGCAGGACAAGTCTTCTAAAACTTTTCTCCGGCCTTTTTTCTCCTACTAAAGGAAAAATCTATGTTAATGACACTGCAAGGCATACTTTAGTTTTAAATGAATATAGACAGCATCTTGGCACTTTTCTACCAGAAGAAATTCCATTTGAGGGTAGTCTTTGGGAAAATATCACATTTGGTGATGAGTCAATATCTGACCAAAATATAGATTGGGCCCTTAAACATTCAGGCTTAAAAGAATTCATAAAAGATCAACCAAACGGAATATTTTCTCAAATTCATCCGGAAGGAAGATACCTTTCCACTCTTATATCTAAAAGGATAATCCTGGCGCGAGCTATTGTTAGAAAGCCAAAAGTCTTGATATTAAAAGAACCCCTGGAAAAATTTGAACTCCAGGAAAAGAAAAGAATATTAGAGTTCTTAACCGATCCTGAACACGGTTGGAGCCTTATAGTAGCCAGCAATGATGAGTTGTGGAAAGATGCTTGTAATGAACGCCTGGAATTACAGGATGGTAGAATCGTTAAATCCCTGTAGTTATGCTAAACATCTCTGAAGAAAAATTAAACAAACGCATAGATATTACGAATTCCAGATCGGGAGAATTCGTGTTTTTTAGAAAACACTATACAATATTTAATAAAGTCCTTATTGGTCTTTTTATGCTATTTATAATTATTCTCTTTTTACCCTGGACCCAGAATATTAGGGCTACGGGGAATGTAACAACCCTAAGCCCGGAACACAGGCCGCAAACAATTCAATCTCCCATCCCGGGCCGTATTGAACAATGGTATATTGAGGAAGGTGATTTTGTAAATAAGGGAGATACAATTTTAAGAATTTCTGAAGTAAGCAGTGATTATTTTGACCCACAACTTATTAGCCGAACCTCTGGACAAATTGATGCCAAAAGCCAATCGGCGCTAACTTATGACGAAAAAATTGACGCCTTAGGTCAACAACTGGATGCCCAGGAAAGCGAACGTGGACTCAAGCGAAATCAAGCAGTAAATAAAATAGAGCAGGCCCGATTGAAGGTGATTAGCGATAGTATAAAAGTTGAGGCAGCAGAAACCCAGGTAGAAATTGCCAAAAAGCAATTCGAGAGAATTCAAACCTTACAGGAAGAAGGTTTATATTCCCAAACCGATTTGGAGGCAAGAAGACTAAAATTACAGGAAGCGCAAGCAAAATTAATTGCCCAGCAAAACGAGTTGTTATCCAGCAGAAATGAAGTGATTAACGCTGAAATTGAAATCAATAGAATCGGAGCTGAATATGCCGATAAAATTTCAAAAACCAGGCAGGAAATTTTCACCTCACAAGGCGACCAATTCAGTACACGGGCAGAAGTAGATAAGCTACAAATTGAGCTTTCAAATTACGAACAGCGAAGTAAGTTATACTACATTGTTGCCCCACAGGATGGCTATGTAAATAAAGCATTACGCGCCGGTTTAGGCGAAACTTTTTCCCAGGGAGAAGAATTAGTAGGTATTATGCCTTCAAATTACCAAATGGCAGTAGAAACTTTCGTTAGACCATTAGATTTACCATTAATTCACAAAGGTGAGGAAGTCCAGATTCAATTTGACGGTTGGCCTGCGATTATTTTTAGTGGATGGCCTAATCTATCCTACGGGACTTATGGCGCTAAAGTAGTTGCTGTAGAAAATTATATTTCCCCCAATGGAAAATACCGGGTATTATTAGCTCCCGATCCTACTGATAATCCCTGGCCAGATCAAATTGGCATTGGAAGTGGAGCTCAAACTATTGCGCTATTGGAAAATGTTCCTATTTGGTACGAACTATGGCGAAATTTAAACGGTTTCCCTCCCAACTATTATTCGCCAAATAATGCAACACAAGAAAAACCGGCAAAAAGTAACAATAAAAAGTAGATCAAAAAAAATGCGCTTAGCACACTATTTCTTAATGCTATTTTTTGTTTGTTCCTCGGCACTCGCGCAAACAGACAGTTTAAGTTATACCGAATTTTTAAATAAAGTTATAAGGGAACATCCCGTGGTAAGGCAGGCAGCACTTGTAAGAAATATAGGTGATGCAGAGGTTCTTTCGGCCAGGGGTGCTTTTGATCCGCGGTTTGAAGTAGATTATAAAGAAAAGGATTATAAAGGTTCAGAATATTACGATCTTCTGGACGCCCAGTTGGAAGTACCAATGTGGTATGGATTAAAATTGAAAGGCGGATTTCAGCAAAACCAGGGAATTTATGTCAACCCACAAAATCAACTACCGGAAGCAGGTCTTTATCAGGCCGGGGTTATTTTGTCTCTTGGCGAAGGATTGTGGATTAATTCCCGAATGGCCGGTTTACGCAAGGCCCAGGCTTACAGGGAACAAAGTATAGCCGAACAGCAACTCTTAATAAACGATATTTTATTAAAAGCCTCATTTACCTATTTTGAATGGTTAAGAGCATACGAAAAACTGGATATTTTTGAAGATTTTCTTACAAATGCCAATCAGCGTTACCGTGGGATAAAAAGGGGTGCAGAAACTGGCGAACTGGCGGGAATAGATACAGTTGAAGCACGGCTTAACATTCAACAGCGTAGATTGCAAGCCAACCAGGCAGCAGTAGAGCTTAGAAAAGCCAGGTTAAAACTTTCCACTTATCTATGGAACCAGGATCAACCATTGCTCTTACGAGAAGAGGTAGCTCCGGTTGATACCGATATGGTTTTAGGAAGCTTGCTTTCTGAAATACCGGAAATTAATTTAGACACTCACCCGCAATTAGCTTACTACCGACAAAAAATAGAAGCTCTAAAGATCGAAAAACGCTATCGGTTTAATCAGCTATTGCCTAAAGTAGATTTGGAATATAATTTCCTGTCAGAAGAACCTGATAATTTTGAAACTTTTAATTCAGATGCGTATAAAGCTGGCTTAAAGTTCTCTATGCCATTATTCCTTCGGAAAGAACGCGGAAACCTTAAAATAGCCGAATATGAACTGCAGGATGCCAAGCTGGAACTTAATCTTAAAGATAACCAGTTACAGGCCCGGATTAATGCATTACAACAGCAACTTGATGCGTTTTTAGAACAAATAGAGATGACGGCACAAATGGTAGCCGATTCAAATAGATTACTGGATGCTGAAGTTAGAAAATTCAATTTTGGTGAAAGTTCTATATTTCTTGTAAACACTCGTGAAAGTAAATTTATTGAAGCTAAACTTAAGCAATTAGATCTTCAGATTAAATTTTTAAAAACCCAGGCTGAATACTTACAAGCCCTTGGTGTCAATGCTGTACAGTAGAAATTATTCAAATTTATCAATAAGAAACTGCTATTCTAAAATTCAGTATTTCTTTGCGACATTTAAACCTATAAATTTGTAAGTTAGCCCGTAAATAATAACTCTTAAAATCAAAATTATGATCACTAAAACTTTAAAATCATTTGCCTTCTTAGGCATATTTCTTTTTATGGTATCCTGTGGAGAAAGCACTGATACAGTGGAATCTGGAACTTACCAGGGAACAATTGAAGAAGTTGAAGCTTCCAAAGATGAGATCTACGTAAAAACAGATGATGACAAAACTTTGGAACTGTATTTTAAGGAAAATACTGAGTTAACCAGAAATGGCAACACAGTAGATTTCTCAGAACTGGAAGAAGGTCAAAAAGTAGAAGTTGAAGTAGAAAAAGTAGGAAAACGCTTAGATCCTATTTCTGTAAAAATCATGGAATAACATGGATCAGGTACCTGATTTTTGGCGGGCAGAGGTTTTTCATCCTCTGTCCGTTCATTTTCCTATCGCCATATTATTAGTTGCGTTCCTTTTTAAATTAATAGCATTGGGTTCAGCAAAAGAACTCTGGATACAGGGAGGAACTCTTTTACTTTTACTTGGTACGATAGGAGTCTGGATTGCAATTTACACCGGTGACCTTGCCGATGGAATTGTCTCGAGAAAAATTTGTGATCCAACCGTTCTTAAAGAACATCAAAACCTGGCGTATGTAACCGCCTGGCTTTTTACTGCCTCCCTCCTTCTTGATCTATTAAAGTTCTCAAAAACTCAATATATCAAACAGAAGAATAAATTATTATCCATCCTCTGCATCATTACTTTAACAATAGGTTCGGGTTATCTTATGTATGTAGGTCATCTAGGTGCCACTTTGGTTTACCAACAGGGTGCAGGTGTTTATCAGCCCTCAGAGGATTGCTCAGAATTTAATTAACTATTCTCAATTTAATTACCATTATTTAGCTTTCCGCTCCTGGTTTCTTTATTCATACGCATTCCAATACTTATTGGATATATTCGTTTCTACCCTTGCGCCAATTTCTCAGGCCAATTATTTATTTCTATTAGATGAATCAAAAGGCATTGAAGAGTTTTAACCCTGCCTTTTTTTCAACTACAATTCCTATCTAAGATCATCCAATCTCGAATATCGAGTAATAGCTGATATGTGTCATCATATATCATTAAATATTCCATATGGTCCTTACTTCAAGTCTTTGTGTAACAAAAGTAACTGCCGAGGGCTAAGTTACCCTATAATTTTGCGCTGTAATTTGAATAGAAAATTGCTAAAGCTATTATCTGAACTATAAGTAGAAATAGGTTTTACAAACCTCAACCTGTTCGGGTAATAAATTAAGAAGAAAACAAACCGATAAATTATTTATGAAAACTGTTTTAGTTTTAGGAGCCGGTACCGGCGGAGTTGTTACCGCCAGAGAATTAAGCACACACAGCGGCAACGAAGAAGACATTAACCTGGTTAAGATTCTGGTTTTTGAAAGAGGAGAAACCAGCCTGTTTTCGCCTTCCCTACCCTGGGTGATGGTTGGCAACAGAAAAAAGGAAGAGGTTACAAAAAGTATCAAGAAAATTGAAGCCTCCGGACTTGAAGTTATCCAGGGAGATATTGAAGAAATAAATCCGGAAGATATAAGTGTTACCGTGAAGGGAAAACAATATAAGGGCGACCATATGGTAGTATCCCTGGGTGTTGAACAAGCAAGCATTTTTAACCTGGATCAATTTGGTCATAATTTCTTTACGCTGGAGGGAGCTGAGAATTTTCACGCCAAACTCAAAAATTTAGACGGTGGGGAGATTGCCATTCTTGTTTCCTCCCTTCCCTTTAAAAGCCCCGCTGCTCCTTATGAAGCTGCTATGCTTATAGAAGATTTTGTTAGAAACAGCTACCTGACTAATAACACTACTGTATCACTGTTTACTCCTGAAACCGGCCCTATGGAGTTTGCTAGCGCTGAAGCTTCTGATGAGTTGAAACACTTGTTGGAAAAGAAAGGAATCAAATACTATCCAGGTCACGAGCTAAGTGCTGTTTCGGCGAATAAATTGGAATTCAGTAATGGTAACAGTTACTCCTATGATCTTCTTGCCTATACCCCCAAGCACCAGTTGCCACAAGTTATTAGAAAAAGTGATTTAGCTGGAAGCTCAGAGTGGGTTGAAGTAGATAACCAAACATTAGAAACCAAATTTAAAAATGTATACGCTATTGGTGATATCACTCACCTCAAAACTGAAAGCGGTAAAATACTTCCAAAAATAGGAATTTTTGCCCGACAACAAGGGGAAGTGGTTGCACATAATATTAGCAGAAAAATGGACAATCTAGAACCAGATCAAAACTTTATACCCGAAGGAAAATTCTTTATAGAATCGGGTGAAGGAAAAGCCAGTGAAAGCGGCGGAAAATTTTCGAGTACAAAAAATGAAGAAGTAAAGATGAAAGATCCCGCCCCATGGAGTCATTTTTCCAAATGGTGGGATGAAAAATTCTGGTTCTTTAAAAACTTTTAATGCGAAAAATAAAAAAGGAAAAATGAAAATAAAATACATAATTATGATGGCGATTTTACTCCAGGGACTGTGGATACAGGCTCAGGAAGTAAGGCCAATTTCCAAAAGTGAAGCCATAGAACTGGTGAAGCAAAATAACAGGGAAATCAAAATATCACAGCAGGAATTCCTGGAGTCCCAGGGAGATTTCCGGCAAACTAACTCTATCTTTTTGCCAAACGTAGCCGTATCCCATTCGGGAATAACCACCACGAATCCGCTGATGGCTTTTGGATCTAAACTTAACCAGGGAATAGTCACTCAAAGTGATTTTAATCCGGCGCTTTTAAACAACCCCGAAAGGATCAACAATTTCGCCACTAAGATTGAAGTAGAACAACCGCTTATCAATGTGGATGGAATCTTTCAACGTAAAGCTGCGAAAAGTAAGATGGCTGCAACGGCTTTAAAGACAGATCGTACCATAGATCATATGGTTCTTGAGGTTGAAAAAGCTTATATGGAGTTGCAACTGGCCCAAAAGGCTGTAGCTGTTCTGAAAAGTGCTCAAAAAGCAGCTCTCGCCAATAAAAAACTGGCAGATGATAATTATGAGCAGGGTTACCTGCAAAAATCTGATTTATTATCTGTGGAAATTAGGGTTTCTGAAGTCAA
>DATFJA010000146.1:0-4099 GCA_035269545.1 Salegentibacter sp. | reverse complement strand
AGAACCGGCGGCCTGGGTAAATGAGATGTTGGAAAATGGTAAAGATTCCTTTTACACTGTAAAAGAAGGAAATACCTATTATTACGATATTCAGAAAAAAGATTACACAAAAATTCCTGGTCAGGATTCGTTTATCATTTTAGATAATATTCGTGAATCTAAAGAGGTTTTCAGCAACAGCGGTGTTGTAGTTGAAGATCTTGGCGATGGAATCCTGAATGTAGAATTCCGTAGTAAAATGAATGCCATTGGTGGTGATGTTCTAGACGGCCTCAATAAAGCCATAGATATGGCTGAAAAAGATTACCAGGGATTAGTAATTGCGAATAACGGAAAGAACTTTTCTGTAGGTGCAAACATTGGAATGATCTTTATGATGGCCGTAGAGCAGGAATATGAAGAGCTTAATATGGCGATTAAATATTTCCAGGATACGATGATGCGCATGCGCTACTCTTCTATTCCAACCGTAGCAGCACCACACTCGATGACTTTAGGTGGTGGATGTGAACTTTCACTTCACGCCGATAAAGTTGTGGCAGCAGCCGAAACTTATATGGGTCTGGTTGAATTTGGCGTTGGGGTAATTCCTGGCGGTGGTGGTTCTAAAGAAATGACCGTTCGCGCTGCAGATACTTATGAAAAAGACGATGTAGAATTAAATAGATTAAGAGAACATTTCTTAACTATTGGAATGGCAAAAGTATCTACCTCTGCACACGAAGCATTCGATTCAAACCTTCTTCAGAAAGGAAAAGATATCGTGGTAGTAAATCAGGAAAGACAACTCACTATCGCTAAGAAACACGCTTTGCTGATGGCTGAGAATGGATATACCAAACCAATTGCTCGAAAAGATATTAAAGTTCTTGGGAAACAAGCTCTAGGAGCTTTCTTAGTAGGAACCGACCAAATGAACGCCGGGAAATACATTAGCGATCACGATAAAAAGATCGCTAATAAACTAGCCTATGTAATGGCCGGAGGTGATCTATCTGAACCACAAATGGTAAGCGAACAATACTTGTTAGACCTGGAAAGAGAAGCTTTCCTTTCCCTAACCGGAGAACGCAAAACCCTGGAAAGACTTCAGCATATGTTGAAGAAAGGGAAACCGCTTAGAAATTAGTAGTGAGTATTTAGTATAGAGCAGTGAGTGAAAAACTTAAAAGTTTATAATATGCACAATTTAAATGATTTAAAAGTTTGGAATAAAGCAATGGAAATTGCTGAAAAAACTTATCTGCTCTCTGCTAATTTTCCTACCGAAGAAAAATTCGGCTTAACAAGCCAAATAAGAAGAAGTGCTATATCGGTTCCTTCTAATATAGCAGAAGGCGCTGGCAGAAATACTAAGGGAGAGTTCAAAAACTTTTTAGGTATAGCAAGCGGCTCTTCTTACGAACTTTATACTCAACTGTTACTTTCTTATAGATTGAATTTGGTGGACGAAGAAAAAGTTGCTCCAATTTTATCTGAAGTAATTGAGGTTCAAAAAATGAATTACGCTTTAATAAAATCGTTAGCTGTTTGAGTTTTCTCAATACTCAATACTAACATCTAAATACTAAGAAATGAAGAAGACAGCATACATAGTAAAAGCATACAGAACAGCCGTGGGGAAAGCTCCCCGTGGTGTGTTCAGGTTTAAGCGTCCAGATGATCTGGCAGCAGAAACTATAGAATATATGATGAAGCAATTACCCGATTTTGATAAAACCAGGATCGATGATGTAATTGTAGGAAACGCAATGCCAGAAGCAGAACAGGGCCTTAACGTTGGGCGCCTAATCTCATTAATGAGTTTAGATACTGACAAGGTTCCCGGAATGACAGTAAACCGTTATTGCGCTTCGGGACTGGAAACCATCGCGATTGCTTCGGCTAAAATCCAAAGTGGAATGGCTGATTGTATCATTGCGGGTGGAGCAGAAAGTATGAGCTATATCCCAATGGGCGGTTATAAACCAGTACCAAATTATAATGCCGCCAAAGAAGGCAATGAAGATTATTACTGGGGAATGGGGCTTACTGCAGAAGCCGTAGCCGAGAAGTATAAAGTTTCCCGTGAAGACCAGGATGAATTTGCTTTCAATTCACACCAGAAAGCATTAAAAGCGCAGAAGGAAGACCGTTTTCAGGATCAGATCGCACCTATAGATGTAGAAGAAACATTTGTAGGGAAAGATGGTAAAAAACAAACCAAAACCTATACAGTTAACAAAGACGAAGGTCCACGTGCTGATACTTCTAAAGAAGTACTTGGAAAACTTCGACCTGTTTTTGCTGAGGGTGGAAGCGTAACTGCAGGTAACTCATCACAAATGAGTGATGGTGCTGCGTTTGTAATGGTGATGAGCGAAGAAATGGTAAAAGAATTTAATCTTGAACCAATTGCCAGAATGGTAAGTTATGCACCTGTAGGTGTTGATCCTCGGATTATGGGTATCGGACCAGTTCACGCTATTCCAAAAGCTTTAAAACAAGCTGGATTAAAGCAGGATGATATGCAACTAATAGAGCTTAACGAGGCCTTTGCTTCACAATCCCTGGCGGTGATTAGAGAACTTGGCTTAAATCCTGAAACCTTGAACCCAAATGGAGGCGCTATTTCTATGGGCCACCCACTGGGCTGTACAGGAGCAAAACTTTCGGTGCAAATTTTTGATGAAATGCGTAAACGCAATCTAAAAGATAAATACGCCATGGTAACCATGTGCGTAGGTACCGGACAGGGAGCGGCTGGAGTTTATGAATTTCTTTCTTAGAGAAAAGAAAAGAGAGTAAAGAATAGAGATAAAATGAGTGCTCGGAGAAGACATAATTATAAGAATCTTAAGATTTGGAAACTCGGTTTAGATATTTCCAATGATGTTTCTGATATACTTATTGGCTTTCCCACTCACGAAAAATATGATCTTAGTTCTCAAATAAGTAGATGTTCGATTTCAATGCCAAGTAATATTGCTGAAGGTTCTGCAAGAACCGATAAATCTTTCAGTCATTTTTTGGACATTTCTTTAGGCTCTTCATTTGAACTAGGAACTCAATTATTAGTAGCTAAGCATAGGAAATATATTAATCAGGAAAAATTAGAAAGTTTAGAAGAGAAAATAGAGGAATTTCAAAAAATGACAATGGGCTTTCAAAACGGATTATAAAGTCTATTTTCTTTTTTCTCTTCTCTATATTCTTATCCTAAGAAAATTAAAAATAACAACATCAAAATAATGGAAACAACAGAAAATAAAAAAGAACTTCTTCGCGGTGGGCAATTCCTTGTAAAGGAAACCAAAGCAGAAGATGTATTTACTCCTGAAGATTTTACTGAGGAGCAAAAAATGATGCGTGATTCGGTTAAGGAATTTGTTGATCGTGAAATCTGGCCGAAGAAAGAAGAATTTGAAAAGAAAAATTACGCGCTTACTGAAGAAGTAATGGGAAAAGCCGGAGAACTTGGTTTTCTTGGAGTAGCTATACCAGAAAAGTATGAAGGCCTTGGAATGGGCTTCGTATCCACTATGTTAGTTTGTGATTATATCTCAGGAGCATCTGGTTCTATCGCAACCGCTTTTGGTGCACACACGGGAATTGGAACATTACCAATCCTGCTTTATGGAAATGAAGAACAACGTAAAAAATACATTCCAAAATTAGCTACAGGAGAATGGTTTGGTGCTTACTGTCTTACCGAGCCGGGAGCGGGAAGTGATGCGAATTCAGGAAAAACGAAAGCGGAACTTACCGAAGATGGAAAAAGTTATAAATTAAACGGACAAAAAATGTGGATCTCCAATGCGGGATTTGCAAGCGTTTTTATCGTTTTCGCTCGTATTGAAGACGATAAAAATATTACCGGCTTTATCGTAGAATACGATAAGGAAAATCCGAATGGGATTACTTTTGGTGAAGAAGAAAAGAAACTGGGAATCCACGCCTCCTCTACCCGCCAGGTATTTTTTAATGATACTGTAGTATCTGTTGAAGATATGCTTTCAGAAAGAGGAAACGGATTTAAGATCGCGATGAATGCGCTAAACGTTGGTAGGATTAAGCTAGCAGCGGCATCTTTAGAAGCACAAAGAAGAGTGACCGATGT
>DATFJA010000145.1:0-3229 GCA_035269545.1 Salegentibacter sp. | reverse complement strand
TTTGCTAATAGGAGCATTAAACGCAGGATGACCGCCTAATGAAAAATATAAAGGTTTATCGTCTAAATTAGAAATGTGATGATGTACAGTGAGCGATTTTTTATTTAATTGGAAAGAAATTTCAAAACGGAATTTAAATGGAAAGATCTCCAGCGTTTCTGCAGAATAATCCAATTGAAAAACTAATTTATTCTCTGTTTTTTCTTTTAACCGAATATTCTCGTTATGCCTAACGAAACCGTGTTTAGGCATTTGGTATTCTTTAACTTCAAAAATGAATTTTCCTTCTTTTAAAACACCAATTACCGGAAACAAATTAGGCGCCTGGCTTGCCCAGAATTCAGGGTTTCCCTGCCATAAATGTTCAATACCTGTTTCCAGGCTTTTAAGGCTGGATAATTCAGCACCAATGGGATTTACCTTTATACTTAAGAATTCGTTCTGTAATTCGTGCATTTTAAAAAATTATTTTTTCTTTCTTCTATTCGCATTCTTATCCCCGCGAGTTTTTGGCTTTTTATATTTTTTGGCAATTTCCCTTCGGTAAGATCCACCAAGATTCTCTTTCCTGTTTTTTTCTTTTTTCTCGTGAAAAGCAGGGCCGGGAGCGTTTTCGTCTTTATTCTTTCCCGGGTTGTTAATTTCAAAAACCTTAGGTTGTTCTTCCGGAATTAATTCTGACGAAATTTCGATTTCCGCCGGTAATTCTTCTTGCGGAACTTGCATCTTCATCAAAGCTTCAATTTTCTCGAGCGATTCTATTTCAGCTTCGGTAGTCATTAATATCGAATTCCCTTCCTTTTCGGCCCTTCCGGTACGGCCAATTCGATGCATATAATTTTCAGGATATTTTGGAGTATCAAAATTGATCACGTGGCTTACCGATTCAATATCAAGTCCACGCGCCATAACATCGGTTGCAACTAAAATTCGGCAAAATCCGCTACCAAATTGTTTTATACTACGCAAACGATAATTTTGGGTTTTATTGGAATGAATAACCGTGCATTCATCCTGAAAATACTGTTCTAATTCTGTGTAAAGTCGGTCGGCCATTCTTTTGTAGGCCACAAAGATCAACACCTTGGAGTAGGTTTCCTTATCCGCTAAAATATGTCTTAGCAGATTTACTTTAGTATAGAAATTTGGGATTTTATAACCGGTTTGTTTAATATTATCAAGTGGTGTTCCGCTGGCAGCTACAGAAATAGTTTGCGGACTTTTAAAATTAGCCTCTATTAGATTTTCAACATTTTCAGTGATTGTCGCAGAAAACATAATGTTTTGTCGGTTCTGAGGAAGCAATTCGAAGATATTATTGATCTGAAATTTAAAGCCCAGGTCTAACATCACATCTACTTCATCTATCACTAATTTCTGAATAGATTTTAACTGAAGCGCACGTCTAAGTACAAGATCGTACAATCTTCCCGGAGTTGCTACCACAATATCCTGGCCCTGTAGAAGAGATTGATGCTGCGTGTTCATATTTACGCCACCATAAATACCGGTAGTGCGAACATTCATATAAGCGGTTAGTTTTTCGATTTCTTCAACTACCTGCACCACAAGTTCCCGTGTAGGCACCAAAACTAGGACCCGCGGATTTTTTTGTTCCGAATATTTAAGCATTCGTAATATTGGAAGCATATAGGCAAAGGTTTTTCCGGTACCGGTTTGCGCGATTCCCACCATATCTTTCCCAGACATAATTGTAGAAAACGATTCCTCTTGAATAGGTGTAGGCGTGTTAATGCCAATATCTTCCAGCGCATTGCGCAGGGGAGTGGTAATATTTAAATCCTGAAAAGTCACTAAATGAAGTTTTTATGAACTGGCAAAGTTAGTGAAACTCTAATTTAAAATTGCTGTAGACAATTTTAAATTAGTTAGTTGAACTAATTAATATAAACTATTGGAATATAGATCTTTAAAAGTGTATGAGGGTTTGTAAAATTAAATATGTGTTAGATTTTATTGATAAGTAGAAATTCAAAAGTGCTATTTATATTTTGCTATATTTGAGTTTAAATAAGTATTAAGATGGAAATAACGGCGATAGAAAGTAGCATTGTGGTTTGGCAAACAATAATCATGTTGCATACGGTTCTCTTTCTTATATCATTAATAGATATTCTTAGAAACAAATTTGAAAAAAATAATAAGCTGATTTGGTTTGTCAGTATAATAATAGTGCCTCTTTTAGGACCTATTCTTTATTTTTTAATAGGTAGAAAACAGAAAGTGTATAACAAGTAGAAAACACTTTGTTTAATAAACCTTTCATTTCAACATCATTACATTTATTTCGGTATTTTTGATGAAAATCGTTTCGATGAAAAAGATCCTTGCCTTTGCAGGTTCCAATAGTAGTACTTCTATCAATTTTCAGCTATTAACTTATGTGGCCAATCGAATACAGGGGCATGAAGTGAAAATTCGGAATTTTACCCAGTATGAATTACCTATTTATAGCGCCGATAGGGAAAAAGAAAAAGGTATTCCCATAAACGCTAAATTGATGAACAAGTCCATCCAGCAGCACGATGCAGTGATAATTGCAGTAAATGAACATAATGGCACAGTATCAGCATATTTCAAAAATATAATCGATTGGCTTTCCCGCCTGGATCGTAATTTCCTGGCCGATAAAAAGATATTATTAATTAGTACTTCTCCCGGAAAACGAGGGGCTGCATCAGCTTTAGAATATACTAAAGGCATATTACCAAGGTTTGGTGGAGAGATTATAGAAAGCTTTAGCTTACCTTCTTTCAATGATAATTTCAAAGACGGAAAGGTGCTAAACGATGTGTTGGAGATGGGGATAGAAGATGTGCTAACTGCTTTTTCGCATCAATTGGAATCTGAGAAAAAAGGTTAATTCACTTTTTTTACTTTTGGGCTGAACTCCTCATTGGCTCTTCCTAAATTGCCTAATTCGGTCTCCGTCTTTCCCGTAAAACCCATATCTGCTTTGTGCTTATCTACCGGGCTGCCAAATAAAATAATCCAGACTTCTTTTAAAGATTTCGCTTTCCAAATATCCTTTCCTACATCAATCCATTCGTGGAAAACCAGGAAAAATGGATTGTAGGAGTTTACCGGTTTGGTAATACCGTAGCGGGGTTTCTCATCTTCTTCCTGAAAAGTTCCGAAAATGCGATCCCAAAATATAAAAGTAGAACCATAATTTTTGTCGAGATACCTTTCATTTACCGAATGGTGT
>DATFJA010000144.1:0-3396 GCA_035269545.1 Salegentibacter sp. | reverse complement strand
TAATATGGATTTCAAACTTACAGAAGAACATATAATGATTCGCGATGCCGCGCGTGATTTTGCAAAAACAGAATTATTGCCGGGTGTGATAGAGAGAGATGAAAAACAGGAATTCCCAAAAGAACTGATAAAAAAGATGGGGGATCTTGGTTTTCTTGGAATGATGGCTTCTCCAGAATACGGCGGTGGCGGTATGGATACCATTTCTTATATACTAGTAATGGAAGAACTTTCAAAGATAGACGCATCTGCATCTGTTATGGTATCGGTAAACAATTCCCTGGTATGTTGGGGCCTTGACACCTATGGTAACGAAGATCAAAAGAAAAAATATCTATCTAAGCTTACTACCGGTGAAAAACTGGGAGCTTTTTGCCTTTCTGAACCTGAAGCAGGAAGTGATGCAACATCACAGCGTACTACAGCCATAGACAAAGGCGACCATTATATTCTTAATGGGACCAAAAACTGGATCACCAACGGTAGCTCTGCCGATTATTATTTAGTTATCGCGCAAACAGATAAAGAGAAAAAACATAAAGGTATTAACGCCTTTATCGTGGAAAAAGGAGTTGAAGGTTTTGAAATTGGTCCTAAGGAACAAAAAATGGGAATTCGCGGAAGTGATACTCATTCACTGAATTTCAATGATGTTAAAGTTCCAAAAGAAAATAGAATTGGAGAAGATGGCTTCGGTTTTAAATTCGCTATGAAAACACTTTCCGGCGGTAGAATAGGAATTGCTGCACAAGCTTTAGGAATTGCTTCCGGCGCTTATGAATTGGCTTTAGACTATTCTAAACAACGAAAAGCTTTTGGTACTGAGATCTGTAACCACCAGGCAATCGCGTTCAAACTTGCCGATATGTATACTTCTATCGAAGCTTCAAGACACTTAGTAATGAAAGCAGCCTGGGATAAAGACCAGGGCCAGAATTATGATCTTACCGGAGCGATGGCCAAAGTATATGCTTCAAAAACTGCAATGGATGTCTCTACAGAAGCTGTACAGGTTCACGGTGGGAATGGTTATGTTAAGGAATATCACGTAGAACGTTTAATGCGTGATGCGAAGATTACCCAGATTTATGAAGGAACTTCAGAAATTCAAAAAATTGTAATCTCCAGAGGGATTTTAAAAGACTAGTATTTTCTAGCTAATAATATCTAAGCCCGGTTTTTCTGAAACCGGGCTTTTTTTATGTTTAATTACAGTTGCAGTATTTACAGAATTTATAATATAAAAGGGGTCAAATTACACTATTATCACTTTTTTCCTTTTTAATTATTGTTAGTGGATTTCTTCTGACTTTCAGCTTTAAACGCTTCATATTATTTACCTAATTAGGTAATTTTGAGACGATAACTTAAGGACGAAAAGGACATGAAATTAAAAAAACAGGGGCTCTATTCACCCGAATTTGAGCATGATAATTGTGGAGCAGGATTTATATGTAATTTAAAGGGCAAAAGAACTAACGATATAATTCACAAGGCCTTAGATATTCTTATTCGGCTGGAACATAGAGGTGCAGTAAGCGCAGATGGAAAGACAGGTGATGGTGCCGGTATTTTAATAGAAATTCCTCACGATTTTTTCAAAAAAACCTGTGACTTTAAACTACCAGATTTTAAGGAATATGCAGTGGGAATGGTTTTTCTTCCGCAGTCTCAAAATCAAAGAAAAATATGTCGGGAAATCCTGGAAGAAGAAATAATTGGCCAGGGCCTTAACCTTATTGGTTGGCGGGAAGTGCCGGTAAACAGAGCTTGCCTGGGAAGTATCGCTTCACTATCTGAACCCAATGCACAACAGGTTTTTATTGGAAAAGGAGATGATGTTTCTGCTGAAAGTTTTAATGCAAAGCTATTTGCCGCCAGAAAGATCGCTGAACATAGAATAGAAAAATCAGAACTTTCTGAATCAGAATATTTTTACCTGCCAAGTTTATCGACCAACACTATTATATATAAAGGTTTGTTGATGCCGCAGGATATTAATGTTTACTATCGAGACCTAAACGAACCTGATGTAGTTACAAAACTAGCTTTGGTACACCAGCGTTTCTCAACCAATACTTTTCCTACATGGGATTTAGCGCAACCTTTCCGCTATATGTGCCATAATGGCGAAATAAATACTTTACGCGGAAACCTTAGTCGAATGAAAGCCCGGGAAGAGCTTTTTGAAAGTGAGAAATTTGGCGAAGATTTAAAGGAAATTGTTCCAATTGTTTCTGAAGGAAAATCAGATTCGGCTTCTATGGATACTGTCTTGGAATTGCTTTTACAAACCGGACGTTCTTTACCTGAAGCCATTATGATGATGGTACCTGAGGCATGGGAGAAAAATCCTTCGATGCAAGATGAGAAAAAAGCTTTTTACGAATATAACTCCTGTATAATGGAGCCCTGGGACGGGCCCGCTTCCATTCCGTTTACCGATGGAAATTATATTGGTGCACTTTTAGACCGAAATGGTCTTAGACCATCCCGTTACACCTTAACCAAAGATGGTTATGTAATTATGTCTTCAGAAACCGGGGTTTTAGAAATCCAACCGGAAAATGTTGAACGACACGGAAGGCTAGAGCCGGGAAGAATGTTTTTGGTAGATATGAACGAGGGTCGAATTATTGAAGACAAAGAAGTAAAACAAAAAATAATCTCAGAAAGACCCTATCGCAAGTGGCTGGATGAAAACCTGCTAAACCTATCTGAAGTTCCTTACACCGGTAATAAAACGCCGGTTGAGAATATTGATATTAATACCCGCCAAAAATTATTTGGTTATACCCAGGAAGATATTAAAACCATAATTACACCAATGGCCACGCAAGGCAAAGAGGCAATTGGCTCTATGGGTGCAGATATTCCATTGGCGGTACTTTCAGATAAACCACAACTGTTATTCAACTATTTCAAGCAATTATTTGCCCAGGTAACCAATCCGCCTCTAGATGGAATTAGAGAAGAGATCGTTACCGATATAAGTCTTTCTATTGGGGAAGACCGAAATTTATTCGATATTATTCCGGAGCAATCCAAGAAATTAAGAATTCAAAATCCAGTTATTTCTAACGAAGATTTAGATAAAATAAAATATATAGAGCATCCAGATTTCAAGACTGCTTCTATTTCAATTTTATACGAAGCCGAAAAAGGCCTTAACGGACTTGAAGCACGTTTAGATGAAATTATTTATGAAATTAATGATGCCGTAGACGATGGTTGTAATGTAATTATTCTTACCGATCGAAATTCAGATTCTAAGTTAGCACCAATTCCATCGCTTTTGGCTTGTTCATTTGTGCACCATCGCGTGAAAAAATACAACCGAAGATCTTCCTTCGGAATTGTTATCGAATCAGCAGAACCAAGAGAACCGCATCATTT
>DATFJA010000143.1:0-3786 GCA_035269545.1 Salegentibacter sp. | reverse complement strand
TGCATCCAGGCCAAGGGAAGAAGATATCCTACAAAGCATATCGTAAGAAAAGAAATCGCCTCTACTCGGGCCAAAAAGTAATACGTCAAAGATGAATCCCTTTAGAAGAAAGGCTATGGAGCCTGCTATAACTATGGCGATAACCGCGCGAATTAAGTGCCATCTTAAATCTTCTAAGTGGTCCAAAAAGGACATCTCTGGTTCAGGGGTGCCAATTTGCTTCATTATAAAATTCCTTCTCGAATTAGGTTATGGATATGTACGACACCCGCGTAGGTTTGGTTTTCCAGTGCCAGTAATTGGGAGATCTTATTCTCTTCCAACATTTCTAAAGCATCTACCGCCAGGGCATCCTGGTCTATAGTTTTTGGAGCAGGGCTCATAATATCTTTGGCGGTAAGATCTTTAAATTCGGTATTGTTTTTAAGCATTCGCCTAATATCACCATCGGTGATTATACCTATAATCTTCTTGTTTTCAATTACCGCGGCTACGCCTAGCATTTTTTCTGAAATTTCAATTATAGCGTCAGTAATTGAAGTATCTGGGGAAACCTGCGGTTTCATATTTTGAGCGGTAATATCACTAACTCTTAAGTATAGCTTTTTGCCAAGCGAGCCTCCGGGATGGTATTTTGCAAAATCCTTCCTTGAAAAACCCTTCAGCTTTAAAAGGCAGATAGCAAGTGCATCGCCCATAACCATTTGAGCAGTTGTACTTGTTGTAGGTGCAAGGTTATTTGGGCAGGCTTCTTTTTCAACAAAAGAATTCAATACATAATCAGATTCCTTTCCTAGAAAAGAATCTCTATCGGCTGTAATTCCTACAAGTAGATTTTTAAAATCTTTAATGTAAGGGACCAATACTTTGATTTCCGGACTATTTCCACTTTTGGAAATACAGATTACCACATCGTCTTTTTGTATAGTTCCAAGATCGCCATGAATAGCATCTGCAGCATGCATAAATATTGCGGGGGTGCCGGTAGAATTGAGGGTAGCTACTATTTTAGTGGCAATAACGGCACTTTTGCCTATACCTGTAACAATCACCCTTCCTTTAGATTCGTAAATCTTTTCTACGGCCTCAACAAACTCACTATCAATAAAATTTTCCAGGTTTGCAATTGCTTTGGCCTCAATGGAAATGGTTTCTTTAGCTGCGGTAAGAATTTTTTCCTTCAGTTTCAAATTTTGATAAAATTAAGGATTGTGAGTTTAAAGAAATATGTATCTTTAGTTATGCAAATGTATGTAAAATTGTAACACAATTGAATGAGTTTGACGGAAATTGATTTACACCAACAACTAAAGAAGTACTTTGGATTTAGCCAGTTCAAAGGGCTTCAGGAAGAGGTGATTACCAGTATTGTAAATAGAAATAATTCTTTTGTGGTAATGCCTACCGGAGGAGGGAAATCCCTATGTTACCAACTCCCTGCGTTGATTGAAGAAGGAACCGCAATTGTGGTTTCGCCCCTTATAGCTTTAATGAAAAACCAGGTAGATGCTATACGTAGTATTTCTGAGCACCATGGCGTAGCCCATGTACTCAATTCTTCCCTGAATAAAACCGAAGTTAGACAGGTAAAAGCAGACATAGAAAGTGGAATTTGTAAACTGCTCTATGTGGCTCCAGAGTCACTTACTAAAGAAGATCATGTTGAGTTTCTGAAACAGCAAAAGATATCTTTTCTAGCTATAGACGAGGCGCATTGTATTAGTGAGTGGGGACACGATTTTAGACCCGAATACCGCAATTTGCGAAGCATTATAAAGCGTATAGGAGACAATATTCCAATTATTGCGCTAACAGCTACTGCAACTCCAAAGGTGCAGGAGGATATTTTAAAGAACCTCGGAATTCCGGATGCAAATACTTTTAAAGCCAGTTTCAACCGGCCTAATTTATACTACGAGGTACGACCTAAAACTAAGAACGTTGATGCTGACATTATTCGTTTTATTAAGCAGAATAGTGGAAAATCAGGGATTATTTATTGCTTGAGTAGAAAAAAGGTTGAAGAACTTGCCCAAACTTTGCAGGTAAACGGAATAAATGCCGTGCCTTATCACGCCGGGTTAGACGCAAAAAAACGGAGTAAACACCAGGATCAATTTCTCATGGAAGAAATTGATGTGGTAGTTGCAACCATAGCTTTTGGAATGGGGATAGACAAACCAGATGTTCGCTTTGTTATTCACCACGACATTCCTAAAAGTATAGAAAGTTATTACCAGGAAACCGGCCGTGCAGGAAGAGACGGCGGAGAAGGGCATTGCCTTGCTTTTTATTCCTATAAAGACATAGAAAAGCTTGAAAAATTTATGAGCGGAAAACCGGTGGCCGAGCAGGAAATAGGTCACGCTCTTTTACAGGAAGTAGTAGCTTACGCAGAAACTTCAGTTTCCCGTAGAAAATTCATTCTTCATTACTTTGGGGAGGAATTTGACGGGGAAACCGGGGAAGGCGCATCTATGGACGATAATGTTAGAAATCCAAAAAAACAACACGAGGCCGGTGATGAGGTAGAATTGCTTATAAAAACGGTTAAGGAAACCAAGCAGCTTTATAAATCTAAAGAGGTTGTCAACACACTTATAGGTAAATCTAATGCGGTTATTTTATCGCATAAAACCGACGCACATCCTTTATTCGGGAAAGGAAAAGACCGGGATGCAAAATACTGGATGGCTTTAATAAGACAGGTTTTGGTGGCAGGATATTTAAAGAAGGATATTGAAACTTACGGCGTTATAAAGGTTACTCCTAAAGGAGAAGACTTTCTAGAGAATCCCGGGTCTTTTATGATGACCGATGATCATATCTTTGACAGTACTACAGAGGCTGTTCCTACTGCAAGTCAATCTAGTGGTGGCGGGGTAGATCAAACATTGGTGAAAATGTTGAAAGATCTTCGGAAAAAAGTCGCTGTAAAAAATGAGGTGCCTCCATTTGTAGTTTTTCAGGATCCATCCTTAGAGGATATGGCGATTAAATATCCTGTAAGTATTGAAGAGCTTACTAATATTTTTGGGGTAGGTGAAAATAAAGCTAAAAAATTCGGAAAAGAATTTGTCGATTTAATTCAGCGTTATGTTGATGAAAATGAAATTATAAGGCCAGATGACCTGGTGGTTAAATCTACCGGTGCAAATTCGGCTTTAAAACTATATATTATTCAGAATGTAGATCGAAAACTTCCTTTAGATGATATTGCTTCTGCCAAAGGAATGGGGATGAAGGAGTTTATCAAAGAAATGGAAGCCATTGTGTATAGTGGAACTAAGCTTAATATCAATTACTGGATAGATGATATTTTGGATGAAGACCAGCAAGAAGAAATTCATGAATATTTTCTGGAAGCTGAAACCGATAAAATTGACGAAGCTATAGAGGAATTTGACGGTGATTATGACGATGAAGAACTTCGATTATACCGAATTAAATTTATTAGTGAAGTAGCGAATTAGAGTGTGAAGGTACAGAAGCGTTCTATTAATTTTTAGAATCGTTATCCTGAACTTGTTTCAGGATCTAAGACACTTGTAGTTCTAAACATGTTAGAAGCTGAAAAAGTTCAGCTTGACGAGAAGGTAAGGAAAGTTAAATTATCTTCCCCCTGCGGCTCGTAGATCTCTAATACAGTGCGATCCTAGTTGAGGAATACGGCCACCTTCAATTTCGTCAATAATTCCGCTCCCAAATTCAATAGAAGCTCGCATAAGGCAATCAGGGATGTTGCAATGTCCTGCGTTATCTTCATCTATATGGTCAGATTGAGGT
>DATFJA010000142.1:0-7672 GCA_035269545.1 Salegentibacter sp. | reverse complement strand
AAAACCTGAGGGGAAAGTTAGAAAAATAAATCCTTCAGAATTTATAAAACCAATGCTCGCTACCACCGGCAAGAAAATATTTAACGACCCAGATTGGATTTACGAGTTAAAATGGGATGGTTATCGCGCCCTGGCACATATTGAAGACGGCAAGGTGGATCTCTATTCCCGCAACGGAATTTCCTTTAATTCTAAATTTCCAAAACTGGTAAAAGATTTAGAGCAGGTAGAAAATAATGTGATTTTAGACGGTGAAATTGTGGTTTTAAATAAAGATGGAATTTCACAATTTCAGGCTTTACAAAATTATAACAAAAACACTCCCGGAAGCTTACGCTTTTATGTTTTTGATATGCTTTTTCTTAACGGTCACTCTATGTTAGATCTGCCGCTTTTAGAGCGAAAAAGTTTGATCCCTGAAGTAGTGGAAGATCTGGACATGGTTCAATATTGCGACCACATTGAAGGTATGGGCACCGCTTTTTATAAGAAAGCGATAGACTCCGGGATGGAAGGGGTGATCGCTAAGAAAGCCGATGCTACCTATTCTCCCGCCTATAGAACTGAAAAATGGCTAAAAATAAAGGCTGATAATTCCCGGGAAGTGCTTATTTGTGGATACACAACATCAGAGGGCGCTGTTTTCGGTTCCTTGATTATGGGTGCTTATGAAGGAGAGGAGCTAAAATATATAGGAAATTGCGGTACTGGTTTCTCCAATGACGAGCAGAAACGGTTGCTCAAAAAGTTTAAAAGCAGGGAACGTAAAACCTCTCCTTTTTCAGAAAAGATCAATCTAAAAGGAAGGGAACCGGTTTGGATGCGACCCGATTTGATTGCTGAAGTAAAATATTCTGAAATAACAAAAACAGGGAAACTACGACATCCCGTTTTCAAAGCGCTACGGAAAGATAAAGAACCCGAAGAAATTTCAGCTGAAGAAATTATTGATAATAAAACCTCGGAAGAAAAGAAAACTAAAAAAACTTCATCAAAGAAATCGGGCGAAAGCCTTGAAATAGATGGTATAGAAGTGCCTTTTACAAACCTGGAAAAGGTTTACTGGCCTGATTCCGGTTTTAGAAAATACGATTTAATAGATTATTATATCCAGGTTTCAGAATTGATGTTGCCATATTTAAAAGACAGACCGCAGAATTTGCACCGGCATCCTAATGGAATTAAGAAACAAGGATTTTACCAGAAAGATCATGAAGGGAATTTACCCGAATGGGTAGCCTCAACTGAAATTTATTCGGAATCTTCAGAAAAAGATATCGAATATTTGCTCTGCCAAAATGAGGCTACGCTCTTATATATGGCGAATTTAGGTTGTATAGAAATCAATCCCTGGAATTCGAGAATTGGTAACCTTGATAAGCCGGATTATACGGTAATAGATTTAGATCCTTCAGATAAAAATACTTTTGAAGAAGTAATTGAGGTTGCCCAGGCAGCTAAAGAAGTCCTGGATTTAGCCAAAATTGAAGGTTTCTGTAAAACTTCTGGCTCCAGCGGACTTCATATTTATATTCCGCTAGGCGGAAATTATAATTATAACGAAGCGCGTGATTTCACCAAGTTGTTGTGTTATTATATTGCAGATAAGGTTCCGAAAATAACCAGTATGGATCGCGCTAAGAAGAAGCGAAAAAACAAGATTTACCTCGATTATTTACAAAACCGAAGAGGGCAGACCCTGGCCTCGGCTTATTGCGCCAGGCCTAAACCCGGCGCACCAGTTTCCGCCCCTTTAGAATGGAAAGAAGTAAAAAGCGGACTCAAAATTCTGGATTTCAACATTAAAAATATGTCACAGAGAATTAAGAAAAAAGGAGATCTATTTCAAAAAGTACTCAAAAAAGGAATCGATATGGAGCAGGCTATGCAAAGCCTGGAATCTTCCTAAAGTTTAATTAAAAGCAAGGTCCAGCTTCCCGATTATTTTTAACTTGACGAAAAGCGGAATTAATGAAGAAACGAATACGCAAACTTGCCGGAAGGTACAAATTAATAGAGCAGGTTTTAATCACTCCTTACAGGAGTTATGGTACACATTCTCGCCTTTACATTAAGGGAAGGGTCTTAGACAATGAACCGCTGAAAATTACCCAGGATACTAATATTTTTAAAACGCTAAAAACTACCTACAAACAGTTTGATACTTTTGAAATTCCTGAGGCAAGAATAGATTTTAGCCTTCCCGGAAAGGTGCAGAAAAGCACTGAAACTAATGCAGAAGGTTACTTTTTATTTAAAGATGAAATAAAAGAAAACCTGGCGGAACATGCAGATGAGGAAGGCTGGTTAGATTATGATTTGTATTATAAAGGTCCTTTGGGAAGGAAAACAGAGTTGCTCGAAGATCCTTTTACCGGAAGTTTTTTAATTCCTCACCCGGAGGCAGAATATGGAGTAATTAGTGATATTGACGACACTATTTTACACACCGGTGTTACTTCATTTTTAAAACTTAGATTGCTCAAAAATTCCCTGTTAACCAATGCTTATGATAGAATTCCGCTAAAAGGAGCGGCTGAGTTTTACCAGAAATTGCATAAAGGTCGGGACGGTACGCCTAATAATCCTATTTTTTATCTTAGTAATAGTCCATGGAATTTATATGAGTATTTGAAGTTGTTTTTAGATCATAATACTTTTCCAAAAGGACCAATTTTACTGCGGAATTTCAGGACGCCTTTCGATGGAAGTATTAAACCGGAAAAGCCACATAAGCAAAAGGAAATCACCAATATTTTAAAAACTTATCCCTCAATGAATTTTATCCTTATTGGAGATAGTGGTGAACACGATGCGTCTATTTATACCGAAATTGCAGCTCAGTATCCAAAAAGGATCCTGGCAATCTATTTGCGAAGCGTAAAGCACAAAAAGCAAATGAACCGGGTGCGAAGTATTATAGATAATTTTGAAACCACTCCTGTGCTTATGGTGGAATCTTCACAAGAAGCTGTAGCACATGCGAAGGAACACGGTTTTATCTAAATTTAATCGTCAATACTCTTTCCAACTGCAGTTTTTCGGCTGGCCGTAGTTTTCCTGGGCATTGTTTTGAAAATATAATCCCAAAGCGGTGAGGAAACCCCAAAAGCCCTGTCTGACTCTCGATAATGATGAATGCTATGATGTTGCCATAAAACCTTTAAAAAGTTGTTGGGAACTTTAAAGGCATGTACCGAATAATGAACGGCGAGATAAGCGGCATATCCAATTAGAAATCCAGCCAGGAATCCAAAAACGTAATCACCTAAAACAGCCCGGTAAATTATAAAAAGTACAGTGACAATTATTAAACTTAAAACAGGCGGCATGGCTAATCTCGATTTATCTTTCGGATAATCGTGATGTACACCGTGCATCGTGTAAGAAATTTTTTTCTTTTTTTCACTGGTAGCGGGAATATGATACAGATAACGGTGCATAATATATTCCACGAAGGTGAAAAAGAAAAGTCCGGCGGCAAAGAGACCTATCATTATAGGTGCCTCAAAACCCTTTTCGATAAGGCCGTAATAAATTAAAGCAACTGAGATGACTCCAAAAATAATCAACGGAAACGAAATATGCGTATGCGTAAGTTTTTCTAAAATTGGGTTCTCAAATAGCTTAGGAGAACCCTTATGTTTCGGCCTTTTAAATTTCGTTGATTCCATTTCGTTAGTTTTTAAAATAACCCATGAATCTCCGCGTCAATACGGTTTATGATATCTCCCAGATCTTCAGGGTCATCTACAAAGTTAATATTATCTACATCTATTATTAGTAGGTTGCCCTTGTTGTAGTTATGAACCCAGGCTTCGTACCGCTCATTTAACCGGCTTAAATAATCTATAGAAATAGAGTTCTCATAATCGCGCCCTCTTTTATGGATTTGGGAAACTAGGTTCGGAATGCTACTTCTTAAATAAATAAGAAGATCGGGCCCCTGCACTACGCTTTCCATAAGATCAAAAAGGGAACTGTAATTTTCGAAATCTCGATTAGTCATTAATCCCATCGCGTGAAGATTGGGGGCGAAAATGTGGGCATCCTCGTAGATAGTTCTATCCTGGATAATTTTTTTTCCACTCTCACGAATCTGGAGTATTTGCCTAAACCTGCTGTTTAAAAAGTAAATTTGAAGGTTAAAAGACCAGCGTTCCATTTTATTGTAAAAGTCTTCGAGATAGGGATTTTCTAAAACATCTTCATACTGTGCTTCCCAGTTATAATGTTTTGCTAATAATTTAGTAAGGGTGGTTTTTCCCGCGCCAATGTTCCCTGCAATCGCTACGTGCATAAATTCGTTATAATTAGATAATTGTTAGGACCGCTTTAAAAAGCGGGATGTAAAGATACAAGAATTAAGATCCCCTGAGTTTTTACACCTCGTCAAAATACTCATAAATCTTGAAAAGCTAAAGCTTTTGATTCTATATCTCCTTAAAATTGATTAACTTAAAGTAGAATTAAAATCTATGAAATCCCTGATAAAATATTTCTTCATCTTTTTTTTCTGTGGAATTCAATTTGGAACAGCCCAGAAGAAAGACAGGGATCATCTAATGCTTACTCGCAGTGATTATAGTTTTAAGGAGACCGCATCACGCCTGGAGAAAACTTTAAATGATAATAATTCTCTTAGACTTTTTGCTGAAATAAAGCATTCAGAGCAAGCTAAGGAAGCTGGTTTAAAACTTTCAGAAAGAAGTCTTTTTATCTTCGGAAATCCAAAGCAGGGTACCATGTTAATGCAAAGTGATCAATTGGTAGGCCTGGATCTTCCGCTTAAAATATTGATTTATAAAAAAGATGATCAAACCACTATCACCTACAATAGTATAAATTATCTTAAAAAAAGATACAAGCTCAACAAAGCGAAAAATCTTAAGAAAGTTAAGAGAGGTTTAAAGAAGATAGCTTCGAAAGTTTCCGGCAATAGGGTTAAAAAGTCAGGAAAGTTTAGGCTCGAGGAGCACCAGGGAATTATTTCAGAAATTAGTGATTTCGATTTTGAAACTACCTATTTACGTTTACTGTCTGTTATTGAAACTAATCCCAATCTTCAAATTTTTTCGGAAATAGATCATTTTGAAAACGCTCAAGAAATAAACCTGGGATTGAGACCAACCCGACTAATAATATTTGGAAATCCAAAAATAGGTACTCCAATTATGCAGGAAAAAGAGAAGATAGCTTTAGAATTCCCGGTCAAATTTTTGGTATGGCGGGATGAAGCCGGGGTGGTGAAGATTTCCTATAACGATCCGGCATTTTTAGCAAAAAGGTTCAAACTTACCAATAATATTCCGCAGTTGGAGACAATGAAAAAAGCCCTTAAAAACCTTAGTAAGAAAGCTTCGAAATATTAAGAAATATTATCCTTAACCAACTTTCTATATTGATTAGGCGTGATTTTCTCAAAGCGTTTAAATTGACGGTTAAAATAGCTGGTATTGTTGAATCCACTTTTATAAGCGATATCGGCGAACTTATTATTTGTTCTCTGAATAAGCTTTTTTGCAAATTTAATTCTTTCGCCATTTAGGTAATCTATAGGACTTTCGCCCAGAGTATTTTTAAAGCTTCTATAAAAATTTGAAGTACTCATACAGGCTTTGTCAGCAAGCTTATCTACTTGAATATTTTCGGTAAGATGTTCTCTCATATACTTGACAATAAACGCCATTCTATTGTTATCAAAAAGCGTTTCATTATCCAGGAGCATAACTTTTGCCTTGGTTTGAAGTAACCTGATAATAAGTTCTTTTACCATTAAATCTAACAACGCATCTTTTGCTTTACCATCTTCCAGAAAAGTGCTAAAAATACGGTCTAAAACAAATTGCACCTGCTGGTTATTGGCTAAATGCACAGCGCTTGCATCTAAACTATGTTGGTCATTTTCGAAATCAATACGAGTGTTTTCATTAAAGATTTGTACCGTTTCTTTTATTTTGTCAGGATCAATGCCAAGCGCGAGGCACCGGGTAGGACTTTTTGACGTGGCAAGTGGAAAGTCTATAATCATCTTTTTGTCTGGGGGCAGGACAACAGATTCTCCGGGGAAAAAATCAAAAGATTTCATCCCTTCCAGATGCATAATTTTTTTTCCCGTAAGCATACTCGCAATAATTGGAAATCCAAACTGAAGATTTACACTTTCTGCCACCTCCCGGGTTTCGAAAACATTTAGTTCAGCATAACCAGCACTGTAAATTGTTCGGTTTTCAACGGAAGTATTCAACTTTAAGTTGCGATTATAGTTTAGTAAATTAGTATTCAAAACCTCTTTAATTTAGTAAGTTGATAGTAATGTAGTATTTATTTATAGAAAAGTGCAATTTTTTAATCTTAAAATTAAGGATATTGGAACTGTAAAATATAAAAAATTATTTCAATGAGCTATTCAGCACCAAAATTTAAGGAGAAATACGGCAATTTTATTAACGGGAAGTTTCAGGATCCTATTGACGGAGCTTATTTTGAAAACCATTCACCGATAGACAATAAATTACTGGCAAAATATCCAAGATCTAATGATAAGGATGTAAAAAGCGCGATCGAGGCCGCGAATAATGCAAAACACGAATGGGCAAAAACTTCGGCCTCAGAACGAGCCGCGATTTTGCATAAAATCGCCGATGTAATTCAGGAAAACCTGGAAACCTTTGCCCAAATGGAAACAGCCGATAACGGGAAATCCATACGCGAAACCATGAATGCCGATGTTCCTCTGGCAGTAGATCATTTTAGATATTTTGCAGCAGCCATTAGAACTGAAGAGGGATCTGCTACAGAACTTAACGAGAATACTCTTTCCTTAATTATAAATGAACCACTTGGTGTTGTTGCTCAAATTATTCCGTGGAATTTTCCATTGTTGATGTTAGCCTGGAAAGTTGCTCCTGCATTAGCTTCAGGAAACTGCGTAGTTTTGAAACCTGCTGAACAGACTCCTGCTTCAGCAACCTTTTTAGCCGAAAAAATTGCAGATCTTTTACCTGCCGGTGTGTTTAATGTTATACATGGTTTTGGTCCCGAAGCCGGGAAACCTTTAGCTTCCAGTCCAAATGTAGATAAAGTTGCATTCACGGGAGAAACCACTACCGGGCAATTAATTATGCAGTATGCTTCAAAAAACCTGCATCCTGTAACCATGGAACTTGGAGGAAAATCGCCTAATGTATTTTTCAATAGCATTATGGATCACGATGATGCTTTTTTAGATAAGTGTATTGAAGGCGCTGTACTTTTTGCATTTAACCAGGGAGAAGTTTGTACCGCACCATCCAGAATTTTAGTTCAGGAAGATATCTATGATGAGTTCATTAAGAAAGTAATTGAACGTACCAAAGCTATTAAAATGGGTAACCCGTTCGAAGATTCTACTATGATGGGCGCCCAGGCCTCCAGCGATCAACATCAGAAAATTCTGGAATATATTAAGATAGGAAAAGATGAAGGTGCTGAAGTTTTAGCCGGCGGTGCCGCAGCAGAACTGGATGGAGATTTGGCCAACGGCTTTTATATTCAACCAACTATCTTAAAAGGCCATAATAAAATGAGGGTTTTCCAGGAGGAAATTTTTGGTCCTGTAGTAGCCGTTTGCACGTTCAAAGATGAAGAAGAAGCCATTGAAATTGCAAACGATACTATGTATGGTCTTGGT
>DATFJA010000141.1:0-8929 GCA_035269545.1 Salegentibacter sp. | reverse complement strand
TGAAAACTACTTTTTCTTGTGGCGGTTAGCTCTGTTTCTTTTTTTACGCTTGTGCGTAGCTACCTTATGTCTTTTTCTTTTTTTACCACTTGGCATAGTGTTCCTTTTTAATTAATAAATTATTTTCTGGAGAAACTGTTTAGAGTTTCAAATTACTTAACTTCTACGTTAGTTTTTACTCCTTCAACAAAGATCTTGGCTGGTTTAAAAGCCGGAATGTTGTGTGCAGGAATTTTAATAGTTGTGTTTTTAGAGATATTTCTTCCGGTTTTTTCGGCTCTCGTTTTTACAACAAAGCTTCCAAATCCTCTTAAATATACGTTATCTCCACTTTCTAATGAAGTTTTAACCTCATCCATGAAGGTTTCAATAGTAGCCTGGACATCACCTTTTTCCATTCCTAATTTTTCTGAAATGTTTGCTACAATATCTGCTTTCGTCATTTTCGTACTATTTATTATTATAAATTGGGATTTCTATATTTTTCAAGGGCGCAAATATAAGAATTAAATCTTCAATATTTCAAGCCTAATTCATTAAATAATAACGGAATAAACTTTTAATATTGCACCAAGTCTATTTTGTATATGGTTTTTTCTAAAGTGTTGATTGATTGGTATCTAAAAAATAAACGGGAATTGCCCTGGCGTAAAACCAGCGATCCTTACCATATTTGGCTGAGTGAAATTATGCTTCAGCAAACGAGGATAGAGCAAGGATTACCCTATTATCAGCGTTTTATAAGTGCGTTTCCAAGTGTTTTTGATCTTGCTGAAGCTCCGCAGAAAAAAGTACTAAAATTATGGCAGGGTTTGGGTTATTATTCTCGTGCCAGGAATCTTCACGAAACCGCTAAATATGTAGCTGAAGAGCTAAATGGCGTTTTTCCCAGTTCTTATAATGAGCTCAAAAAACTAAAAGGGGTTGGCGATTATACCGCTGCAGCCATTGCGTCAATTTGTTATAAAGAACCCGTAGCTGTAGTAGATGGGAATGTTTATCGTGTTCTATCGCGTTTCTTTGATGTAGAAACCCCAATAAACTCAACACCCGGCATCAAGGAATTTAAGGCACTGGCTTCAGAGTTGTTAGATGAAAAAGATCCGTCCAATTTCAATCAGGCTTTAATGGAGTTTGGGGCGCTACAATGTAAACCGCGAAACCCGCTTTGTGAAAGTTGTCCTTTAAGTTCAGGTTGCTTGGCCTTGCTAAAAAATAAAATTAAAAAATTGCCGGTTAAATTGAAGAAAACAAAAGTGAAAAAACGCTACTTTAATTATTTAGTGGTTTATTCTGAAGAAAATAAAACCCTGCTTCAGCAAAGAACGGGAAAGGGAATTTGGAACGGCTTATATGAATTTCCATTAATTGAAACAGAAGAACCGGTAAACGAAGGCGCTTTTCCTTCCGAAGAAAAAATAAACCAAATTTTGGGAAGCCAGGAATTATCGCTTCAACTTCATAATAAAAAACCTGTGGTACATAAACTATCACATCAGCATATTTACACCCATTTTTGGTGGGTAAAAGCAGAAAAGATTGGAAAAGAGGGAATTCCTGTAAAGAATGTGAAAGATTATCCTGTACCGGTTTTAATTGCCAATTTCCTTGAAGAAACCGCACTGGAGACCTACTCCATATAATTTGTTTAAAGTTTTATAGAATTTAGCTTTATTTAACAATAAATTTTTCAGTATTTTAGGGTGTAAATAAAAAACCTTTTTTGGTTAAAAATAATTAATAGAGATGACAGGTACATTAAACAAAGTAATGCTGATTGGGCATACGGGAGACGACGTGAAAATGCATTATTTTGAAGGCGGTGGCGCTATTGGCCGATTTCCGCTGGCTACCAACGAAACTTATACTAACCGCACCACCAACGAGCGTGTTACCAATACCGAGTGGCATAATATAGTGGTTCGTAACAAGGCCGCTGAAGTTTGCGAGAAATATCTCAAAAAGGGTGATAAAGTTTATATTGAGGGTAGGATAAAGACCCGAAAATGGCAGGACGACCAGGGAAATGATCGTTATTCTACCGAAATTCAGTGTACAGAGTTTACCTTTTTAACTCCAAAAGGAGATAGCGAAGGTGGCGGAAATATGCAGCAGCAAAATTCGCCAGCTCAAAATCAACAAAACACACCTAAAAATGATAATTTTGCCAATCAATCTATGGCAAAAGAAGAAGAGGAAGACGATTTGCCTTTTTAAGTTTAATTAAAACTACATCATTTGGATTCAGAACCTCCCAGTTTATTTTTGTTTTGGGCCGCTTTTGATTTTACGCAGTTATTTAGCTATTTAGTTCTATTACTGCTTTTACTTTGTTCAGCCTTGATTTCTGGGGCAGAAGTAGCATTCTTTTCGTTAACCCCCGCCGATGTAATTGCCGAAGACGGGAAGCGCAGCAAGGCGCAACAAATTGTGGTAAATCTTTTAGATAAACCCAAAAAGTTGCTGGCTACTATTTTAGTGGCCAATAACTTCATCAATATAGCTATAGTGCTGTTGTTTGATACTCTTGCCGATGAACTTTTTCGTGGGATGAATACAATATTTTACGGTATCAATTTCAAGTTTCTTATTGAAGTTGGGATAGTAACCTTTATAATCCTTCTGTTTGGGGAGATTTTACCAAAAGTCTACGCTAGTAGAAATAATGTACTTTTCTCAAATTTTATGGCGCGACCATTAAATTTTCTGGACACTATCTTTACTCCGTTAAGTAGCCCAATGCGATCTGTCACCATATTTATGCATAGCAGGCTTGGTAAACAGCGTTCGTATATAAGTATAGATCATTTGTCTCAGGCTTTAGAGCTTACCAGCGAAGAAGATACTACCCAGGAAGAGCAAAAGATATTACAGGGCATTGTGTCTTTTGGGAATACCGATACCAAACAGGTTATGCGCCCGAGGATGGATATTTTTGCCCTAAATCAGAGTCAGATATATAAGGAAATTATTCCCGAAATTATAGATAGGGGTTACTCCAGAATTCCGGTTTATAGAGAGAATATAGACAATGTAATAGGCATTTTGTACGTTAAAGATTTGCTGCAATTTCTTGATGAAAAAGATTTTGACTGGACAAGCCTGCTTAGGGAGCCTTATTTTGTTCCTGAAAATAAAAAGCTAGATGATTTACTGAATGATTTCAAAACTAAAAAGAATCACCTTGCAATTGTGGTAGACGAATATGGCGGCACCAGCGGATTGATCTCTCTGGAAGATATTATTGAAGAAATTGTAGGAGATATTAGCGATGAGTTCGATGATGAGGATTTGGTGTACTCCAAATTAGATGAAAATACGTATGTTTTTGAAGGAAAAACTCCTCTAAAAGATTTCTACCGGATCGTAAAAATTGAAGATCCTGCGGTCTTCGAAGAGCGAAAAGGTGAGGCTGATACACTTGCGGGATTTCTCTTAGAGATTTCTGGAGGTTTCCCTAAGAGGAACGATGTTATCTATTTCTTAAATTATAGTTTTACAGTAGAAGTCTTAGATAATAAACGTCTTAAACAGATAAAAGTGAATATCTCACCAATTTAGGTAGAGAAGGTTTGTTGGTATGAAACCAGCCTGATGCTGGACTCAAAAATGGGGAGAACATAAAGGGGCTTCGATGATAAGTTTTTGAAAAATCGCCACCTAGGAGTTAAAATTATAAATAAATGAGAATATATGCATTTGTCTTAGTGCTTTTGATGCTTATGGGTTGCGGCGAAGATGCGGCAACACCAAAGCCGCGCGCTTTTTTAGCTCTTAATTATCCTGAAGCAAAATATGAAGCTACGAATCTCAATTGCGCTTATAATTTTGAAATTAATACCCTGGCCGAAATCAAAGCTTCCCGAAATAATATTCCTTGTTGGATAGATCTTGAATACAATGACCTTAATGGGACCATATTTATCACCTATCAAAAAATCAATAATAACCTCGACTCCTTATTAGCTGATGCGCAAAAACTCCCTTTGCAGCATACCATAAAAGCCGATGCTATTAAAGGCGATATTTATACCAATGAAATGCGGGATGTTTACGGTATGTTCTACGAAGTTTCTGGAGATGCTGCTTCTCAGGCTCAATTTTATCTTACCGATAGTGTAGATCATTTTGTGACGGCTTCAGCTTACTTCAGGACGAAACCCAATTACGATTCTATTATTCCCGCAGCCGATTATCTAAAAAAGGATATGAAGCATATGATTGAAACTTTTCGTTGGGAAGATTAAATTTTGAACTGAGCGAGATGTTTTGAATTAGGGGTGTCTTTCTCAATATTTATTTTTGGTTAAAGTTGAATCGTTACCCTGAACTCCTTTCAGGGCCTGCTCCGGAATTTTTTCGGAGGTCTAAGTTGAGCATAAATGTTTTTCGCTTTAAATACTAAAACGAAATCAGTTTGACTCATTTAATAGAATTGGGTTAAAAATAATCTTCACTTTTCTTTTCAGCTTTAAAGGAATACCGACTTTTGCAGCTTAAAAATCTATAAATATGCCTTTGGAAAAATTAAAGTGGGTTTACCTGGTTATTCTTTCTCTTGTTTGGGGAAGTTCCTTTATTCTTATTAAAAAGGGCCTGGTAGGTTTATCGGCAATAGAAGTTGGTTCATTCCGAATAATTTTTGCTGCTGTTTTTCTTGTTCTTATAGGTTTTAGATCTATAATGAAGATCAAAAAAAGGCAATGGAAATGGATGGTGATATCTGGTTTACTGGGAAATTTCTTTCCTGTTTACCTGTTTTCTTTTGCCGAAACTGAAATTGATAGTGCTATTGCATCAATTTTAAACGCCGCGACACCCATAATGACACTTATTTTTGGAGCTCTGTTCTTTAGAGCCGGGTTTAACCAGAATAAAGTAGTCGGGGTAGTAATTGGCCTTTTAGGAACTGCAGGTTTAATTTTAAGTGGTGCCAGTATTAACCCAGATCAGAATTATCTTTTTTCGCTTTTGGTGATTATCGCTGCCTCCTGTTATGCGATGAATGTAAATATCCTTAAAACTCATATGAGTGATATTAGTCCGTTGGCAATTGCCGCTGGAAGTTTTAGTGTATTGTTGTTACCTACTTTGGTGATTTTATATTTCTCAGGATTCTTTGAACACGATCTTTCTAATATCGTATTGCAGCAATCTATCGGTTATGTTGCTATTTTAGGGGTGATTGGTACCGGTGTGGCGATGATAATTTTTAATAAACTGGTGCAGATCTCAGACCCGGTTTTTACTACTTCTGTAACCTATACTATTCCGGTTGTCGCTTTAGGTTGGGGAATTTTAGATGGTGAGGTTTTTAGTACCTGGCAGTTAATTTCAGCTTTTGTAATCTTAATAGGGGTATTTATTGTAAACCGATCTAAAAAAGTGTTTTCTAAGTTTAGAAAACAGGCTACTTAAGATTTTGGGATTGGTAAAACCTGATGGTTATATCTTTAGGTAAGCTGTTTAGATTTGGTTTTAAAATAAAAGAACCGACCATCGCTGGCCGGTTCTCTCTAACATTAATAAAAAATCACTATTCTTCAAAATCTGCAGCTGAAACTCCTTCATTAACAAGGATTTCAGTAACGTCAAATTCAAATGTTTGTGGGCCTGCAGCCTGAGTCATTTTAAAAGGAAATTTAACTCCTTCTACTTCCTGGTAATCGCTGTATCCTGTAGGGATAGACATTGTTTGCCCGGCCTGAGAAACAGTTTGTACAGTTTGCATTTTTAAACCACTGTCTACGTTGTAGTAAGCTTTGTAGTTATCGTTAAGTGCAATAACATAAGCATCTACACCTTCAACAGTCTCGATTCCTTCTAAAGTTGCGTCTCCCACGGTAAGTTCCGGGAATGGATTAGCATCTATTTTAGCAGTTTTAATTTGATCTTCATTGTAAGGGATCTTTTGACCTTGCGCCATTACAAATCCAGTTTCACCATTAAAAATTTGTTTGCTCATAACGTTACCGCCAACAGAAACTTCCTGGTTTAGCTTACCCTCCATAGTTCTTTTCAGGCTTAGGTTTAGCGCCATTCCCTGAACACTAGCTTCGGCTTCCATAACAACGCTTTCTATATCTTCAACAGCATCACGTCCACCAACAGCTTCGATATAATCTGCGTAAACTTTTTCTACGGTTACCGATGCGTCAACCTCTTTAGCTTGTGGTTTTTCAACTTCCTCACCAAGTTTGTTGTAATATTTAACCGGGATTGTTTTTCCGTTAAATTCAACTTTTTCAAGGTTTTCAGCAATTTCTGAAGCTTTACCTGCAACTACAATTCTCATATTATCTGTTTGATAATATTTGTTAGCTACACGTTGAATATCATCTGCAGTAACTGCATTTATTTTCTCAAGGAAAGTTTCATAAAAATCTTCTTCCAGCTCGTTCGTTTTGATATTAAGCGCATAATTAGCGATGGTAGAAGGTTGTTCTAATCTTAATACGAAATCACCGGCGAATTTGCTTTTAGCGTTTTCCAGCATTTCAGCATCTACAGGCTCGGTTTTAATTCTTCTAATCTCTTTTAAAGATTCTACAATTGCGCTATCGGTTACTGCGTTTCTAACACTTGCCTGTGCAACAAATCTTGAAGCATACTTGTCTGCTCCAGTACTTGTTCTCGCTCCGTAAGTATAACCTTTGTCTTCACGAAGGTTCATATTTAGGTAACTTCCAAAACTACCACCAAGAATTTGGTTTGCTACCAATACCGGGAAGTAATCTTCATCTGCCATTTTTAAATCTATGGTGTTTTGAAGTATTAATTGGCTTTGTACCGCATTTGGCATATCCACTAAGTTGATTTGCGTTTCATCAGCATTGGTTACTTGAGGTAATTCTTGCTCTTTTGGGGCACCAGCTTCCCAGCTTCCAAAATTTTTCTCAGCAAGTTTTTTTACTTCAGAAGTCTTTACGTCACCAACTACAACAAGGTAGGCGTTTGCAGGTTTGAAGTAGCTATTGTAAAAGCTTTCTACATCTTCTAAAGAAACTTTTTCAGTATTCTCTACGGTAGCAAATTCACCGTAAGGGTGGTCAGCTCCATAAGCTAATGCTTTGCTGACGCGGCTAGCGATAGAACCTACGTCTTTATCAATAGATTTTAATCCTTCAATTTGTTTGTTCTTTTCTGCTTCAAATTCTTCCTGGGTGAATTTTGGTCTCAAAGCTCCTTCAGCCATAAGTTCCATAACCCTGGGGAAAAACTTAGAAAGTGAGCTAGCATAAACGCTTTCTGATCCAAAACTAACATTTGCTCCTAAAAAGTCTATTTCTTCGTTAAAATCGTCCTTAGACATATTCTCGGTTCCTGTTCCCAATAAAGATGAAACCAAAGCAGCAGTAGCAGGTTTTTCTTCGGCGTGAGGTTTGTTGTCTATGATCAAAGAAGCAGAAACTCTTGGAAGTTTGTGGTTCTCTACCACTAAAACTTTCAAGCCGTTATTTAAGGTAAATTCATCTGGCTGTCCAAGATTGATCTTTGGTGCAGGACCTGGTTCCGGTTGTTTAGAACGGTCTACCTGCGCAATTGCTGCTGTGGTCAAAAAGCAGGCTATAAATAATGTGATTATATTAAATTTCATTCTATATATATTTTATGTTATTCCTTTTCCTTTTCGCTTTCTGGAAGGTAATCTAATTCTAAACGTTGATTTTCGTTAAGATATTCGTTAGCCACTCTTTTAATATCCTCTCTGGTGATGTTTCTGTAGATTTCAATCTCTTCATTGATTAAATCTGTATCTCCATAAAGAACGTTGTAAGTTGCCAACGAAGCTGCGATACCCTGTATGCTGCTGTTGGAATTCACAAAACGGTTCTCAAATTTATTCTGAAGTTTTTGGTATTCTTTTTCTGAAATCAACTCATTTTGAAGTTTATCAATTTCTTCATCCATAGAAACGGCTAAGGTATCTAGCGGAGTTTCTCCTAAAGCAAGAGCACCCATAACGTAAGTTCCGTAATCTTCCTGAGATCTTGGGAAAGCCAATACCTGTAGCGCGGTTTTTTCTTCGTCTACCATTTTCTTGTACATTCTTGAACTTCTTCCGTCAGTAAGAATAGAAGAGATCATATCAAGAATGTAAGCATCTTTTTCGACCATAGAAGGAGTACGGTAAACAAATAATTTTGCTGGAATTTGAATATTACTGTCGTATTCTGTAGCTGTAATAGTTTCAGTAATTGGTTCTTCTTTAATAGAAACTCTCTCTACTTCATTTCCTTCAGGAATTTCAGCGAAATACTTCTCGATCATTTCTTTAGTTTCATCAATTTCAATATCACCGGCAACAACTAAAGTAGCGTTGTTTGGTCCGTAATATTTATCGAAGAAAGCTTTAAATTCGTCTAGCTCTGCAGCATCAAGGTCTTCCATAGTACCAATAACCGAGTTTTTGTAAGGGTGCTTATCAAAAACATATTTGTTAATACCGGTAGAATAGATGATCTTACCGTAAGGAGCGTTATCAATACGAGAGCGCTTTTCTTCTTTTACAACTTCGTTTTGAGTTTCTACACCTACCTCGTTGATAACCGGGTGAAGCATTCTTTCAGACTCCATCCATAAACCTAATTCAAGGTTGTTAGAAGGGAAAGTCTCGTAATAATAAGTACGATCTTGAGTGGTGTTGGCATTGTTGCTACCACCATTAGCGGCAACGATATCAAACCATTTTCCGCGCTCAATGTTTTCGGTACCTTCAAATAAAAGGTGTTCAAAGAAGTGAGCAAAGCCGGAGCGGCCTGTTTCTTCATCTTTAGCACCTACGTGGTACATCACTCCAACAGTAGCGACTGGGGCTGTGTTGTCCTGGTGTAAAATAACGTGTAATCCGTTGTCCAGGTTATATTCGGTAAATTCTACCTCCTGGGCAATTCCTGCTGCGCTACAAACTAATGCAAGGGCAGCCATC
>DATFJA010000140.1:0-10540 GCA_035269545.1 Salegentibacter sp. | reverse complement strand
CAAATACAGCCGAAGGTCAGGATGTTGCTATCGTAGATTTTAATGATCCAACAGCCACTGATAATTGCGAGGTAACTATTACTCAAACTGCTGGTCCGCTTTCAGGATCGGAGTTTCCACTGGGAACTACTACCATTACTTTTGAAGCTGAAGATGAAGCCGGGAATATTTCAGAATGTAGTTTTACTATCACCGTTAATGATTCTGAAGCTCCTAGCCTGGAGTGTCCTGATAACATCATGCAACCAAACGATGCTGATATCTGTGGAGCGATAGTAAACTTTGAAACGCCAACTGGATTTGATAATTCAGGCGAAGTAGAAGTTGTACAAACCGGCGGACTTCCATCAGGAAGTGAATTCCCGGTAGGAATTTCTACTATTGAATTTACCGCTACCGATGCTGAAGGAAACAGTGCTACTTGTAGTTTCACTATCGAGATCACCGATGATGAGGCGCCTGAAATAACTCAGTTAAATAATATTTCTGTAAATACCGATGAAGGAATATGTAAAGCTGTAGTAAACTTTGATATTCCGGAAGCCACTGACAACTGTGGTATCGAATCGGTTATTTTAACCGAAGGACTGGAGCCGGGAAGTGAATTCCCGCTAGGAAGCACTACCGTGACTTACGCTGCAACCGATAGTACAGGAAATACAGCCACTTCTAGCTTTAATGTAGTTGTAACCGATAACGAAGCACCGGTAATTGCTGCCGTGGAAGCCATCAATACAATTGCTGATGCTAATGCTTGTGGTGCGATGATAGAAATTACTGCTCCATTAGCTAGCGATAACTGTTCTGTTGGAATGGTAAACGGAACCCGTGATGATAATCAGTCTTTAGATGCTGAATATTCGGTAGGAACTACTACCATTACCTGGACCGTAACTGATAAAAATGGAAATCAGGCTGAGCCGGTTATTCAAACCGTAACGGTAACTGATAACCAGGTACCGATAATTGCTAATGTGAAAGCTATCAACACGACTGCTGATGCTAATACTTGTGGCGCGATGATAGAAATATCTGCTCCATTAGCTAGCGATAACTGTTCCGTTGGAATGGTAAGCGGAACCCGTGATGATAATCAGCCTTTAGATGCTGAATATCCGGTTGGTACTACTACCATTACCTGGACCGTAACTGATAATAATGGAAATCAGGCTGAGCCGGTAATACAAACTATAACCGTAACTGATAACCAGGCACCGGTAATTTCAGAACAAGAAAATGTTACAGTTAATGCAGACGCCGATAGCTGTGCTGCAATTGTAAATTACACGATTCCATCCGCTAGCGATAATTGTGGAGTAGAAAATATAGAACTTACTGCAGGCTTATCTTCAGGATCTGAATTTCCGTTAGGAGAAACAACCGTAACATATACCGCAACAGATCTGAATGGTAATTCAGTTAATTCGAGTTTTATAATTACTGTTGTAGACAATCAAGCTCCGGTAATTGCCTGCCCGGAAGATATTCAATTAAACGTTGAGTTAGGAACCGCAACGGCGGTTGTTAATTATGATGCTATTTCAGCTACAGATAATTGTTCTGAAACCAGTATAGAACTTATTGAAGGATTTGCTTCAGGCGAAGAATTCCCCGTAGGAGAAACAACAGTAACTTATGAAGTTACTGATGCTTCTGGAAATTCAGTAAGCTGTTCCTTTGTAGTAATGGTTGAAGAAGATCCTGAAGAGACTCCTCCGGCACCAGCTGCTCCTCAAGTTGAACTTATTCAACCAGATTGTGTTACACCAACCGGGGTAATTCTGATTAATACTGAAGACGGACTTACTTATAGTATTGACGGAGTAAACTATGAAGCTGTAGAGGAATTTACAGAGCTTGAGTCTGGAACATATGAGGTAACCGCTAAAGATGAATTTGATCAAATTTCAGAAGCTACCATAGTAGTATTGGAAGAACCGATTGCCAGTGAGATTGAAACCAGTACTATAAGTCTGTGTATAGAAGATACTACTTTCGATCTTTTTGAACTGCTTGAAGGCGAATATGACACTTCTGGAGTTTGGGTAGACCCTCAAGACACCGGAGCACTTGCTCAAGGCTTTATTGATCCGGCAATGCTAGAGATAGGCTCCTATACTTTTGAATATCAGATAAACAATGGCATTTGCAATTCCGCCACAGAGGTTACTGTTAACATCAACGATGATTGTGTAGTATTGCCTTGCAGCCTGGAAGATATTCAATCCAGTATCTCTAAGGCCGTAACGCCAAATGGTGATAATCGCAATGATTATTTCACCATAGATTTTGCCAGCGAATGTGGATTCACTTATGATCTGATGATCTTTAACCGATGGGGAAATAAAATATATGACGCCACTAACTATCAGAACGATTGGGATGGATATTCTACAAATTCGGCAACGAGTTCTAATCAATTACCATCAGGAACATACTTCTATATCCTTGAAATTAGAAATAGCGGCTTTGACCCAATACAAGGTTACATCTATTTAGGAACAAAATAAAAAGAGAAAACCATGAAATACTTATACCTACTCCTATTCTGTATTATGTTTTCCATATCTGGTTCAGCGCAGCAATTGCCGCAGTTCACCCAGTATATGTACAATACCATATCTATAAATCCCGCTTATGCAGGTAGCAGGGATGGATTTTCTATAGTCGCCTTAAATCGTAATCAATGGGCCGGAGTTAGCGGTGCACCTAATACGCAAACGCTTTCTGTACATTCTCCACTTACCAATGATAAAGTAGGTCTTGGCCTTTCGGTAATCAACGATAAAACCGGGTATGAAAATTATACATATGCGTATGGAGATTTTGCCTATCGTTTAGATTTTAGCAACAATGTCTCTCTGGCCATGGGTTTAAAGGCAGGAATGAGCTACTACAATTTAGATCAGGAATTAATTGCAGATCAGCAGATTTTAAGCGACCCATTCTTTGAAGATCGATTTAATAAATGGACGCCAAATTTTGGTTTAGGTTTCTATCTTTCTTCTCAAAAATGGTATATCGGGGCATCTGCACCAAAATTAATCAATAATAACAATCATGAGTTTAGTGAATTCCTGGCCATGGAGCAGATTCACTACTATCTTACCGGTGGATATGTTTTTGATTTGAATGAGAACCTGAAATTCAGGCCAACTTCTTTACTGAAAATGACGAGTGGTGCACCTCTTTCTGTAGACTTTTCAGGAACGATGATTTTTAACGAAAAGTTTTACCTGGGAGCCAACTGGCGTATAGATGACGCTGTAGGTGCTTTTCTGGATGTTGAACTTTTTGATGGTTTTAGAGCTGGTTACGCCTATGAATATTCAATTTCAGACATTAGACCATATACATCTGGATCTCACGAGATCTTACTTATTTATGAGTTCAGATTCCAAAAAACCCGCTATAAATCACCCCGATTCTTCTAAAGTAAACGCTGCTAATTATGAAAAAACTATACTATTTAAGCCTATTTTTCTTCGTGTTTAGCATATCGATGCAGGCACAATACGGTAAACAAAAAAGGGCTGATAAACTTTATAATAACCTGGCTTATATGGAAGCGGTAGAGGTTTATAAAGATCTTATTGAGAACGACTATAATACCAGAGAAAACAGGTTAAAACTGGCAGAGACTTATATGAAATTAAGAAGTCCGGAAAATGCAGTTTTCTATTATGAAGATATCTTGGAAGATTCCACAAATATTTCTGCGGAATATTATTATGAATATGCCCAGGCTTTGCGAGGATCTAAAAGATATGAAGAATCCAGGGAATGGTTACAAAAATACCTGGAAAGCAACGGGAAAGCCTCAGCTGAAGCTAATAAAATGCTGAATAAGAATAATCCCGAAATTCAAACTACCTATACTGTTAAAAAAAGTGATTTCAATTCAGAATTTAGTGATTTTGGCGCTGTAAAATATAATGGCGAAACTTATTTCGTTTCTGCAAGAAATTCAGGTAATTCAGAAAAGAAATATTCCTGGAACGAACAGCCATTTCTAGATGTATATCGATTAAATTCCAATACTGAAGCCACTCCTATTCCCGGAGAAATTAATACTAAATTACACGATGGCCCTATCAGTTTTAGTAATGACGAAATACTTTATTTCACCAGAAACAATTATTATAATGATAAAGAAGGAAAACGGGATAAAGAAGCCACCAATCATTTAAAAATTTATTCAGCTCAAAAATCGGGTAATAGCTGGACGAATATTCAGGAATTAGCTATAAATAACAATGAATATTCCGTAGGTCATCCCTCTGTATCTCCAGATGGAAAAACGCTCTATTTCACATCTAACATGCCTGGCGGACAAGGTGGCACCGATCTCTACAAGGTTTCTATAAATGGCAATAATAGCTTTGGAAATCCAGAAAATTTGGGAGATTTAATTAATACAGCAGAAGATGAAAGCTTTCCTTTTGTAGATGAAGACGAGGTGCTTTATTTCTCTTCTACCGGGCACGGTGGTTATGGTTTAGCCGATATTTATAAAATTGATTTGAAAGATGAAAATGACGAAATTATCAATCTGGGTGAAACTATAAATAGTAATCTAGATGATTTTAGTTATTTCCGGGAAACTAATAGTAACGAAGGGTTTATTGCTTCAAATCGTGATGGATCAGATAATATTTATGGATTCAATCAGTTACTGCCATTAATTTTAAAAGGAAAAGTAACCGATGCTGTTAATGACAGGCCAATTGCTAAGGCTACAATTAGGCTTTTCGATGAAAATAACGAGCAAATCGCTTTTCTCCAATCTGATGAGGACGGAAATTATAAAACAACGGTAAATAGAAATATGGAAATTCCGTTGGAAGCAAAACAAATCGAGTATAAAAATTATAGTGCTACACTGAATACCCAAAATATGGAAGATTCAGAAGAAATGGAGTACAATATTGCACTTCAACCGGTTGCCGATGTAGAATACCTGGCTGAAATAGAAAATATATACTTTGATTTTGATAAGAGTAATATCAGACCTGATGCGGCTAAAGAACTTGATAAACTTGTAAAACTTATGCGCGATGAGTATCCTGATTTAGTGATTGAAATTGGATCCCATACCGATAAACGCGGAAGCGAAGCATATAATGAAGCTTTAGCTGAAAGAAGAGCTCAAGCCACTCGAGACTATTTAATCGCCGAAGGGATAGATGCAAATCGTATTAAAGAGCAAGGCTATGGTGAACGCAAACCGGCAATAGAATGCGATAGATGCTCCAAAGAGCAACACCAATTAAACCGCCGTTCCATGTTCAGTGTGATTAATATGGATTAAAGATCAAGTTCTTACAAATAAAAAAGGTTCAGCAAATGCTGAACCTTTTTTATTTGTTTAGCTATGAAAAACAAATATTACTTCCTTATAAAAATATTGGTGAAGTAATTGCGCCCGTCTTCATCGTCTACCACAGATACTCCAAAATGAGAGTGGTTGCCTTCAATATTTTCTTTATGACCTTTACTATTCAACCAGGCCTTCACTACAGCGTCAGCCGTGCGGTATCCATAACCTACATTTTCGCTAACAGCTTTGGCATTAACAGTGTTTACTAAATTTTCGTAGCGAACTCCAAAATTATCGTGACTTACTTTCCCTTCTTCCAGCATATAATAATTATGAGATTCTGCTTCAACTGAAATTTCAGCAATTGGTTTAAGAGGAGCAAGATCTAAACTTTCTCGATGTTCGTTTACTAAACGTAGAATATCGCTTTCAATTACGGAATAATCAAAATCGACTTTTTCTTTGGCAGTATGATTGTAAGAATTTACTTCTTCTTCTATGCTATCTTTTGCGCAAGAAACCGTTGAAACAGCTAGCAAAACAAGCATAACAAACCTAAGTGTACTTTTCTTCATAGTTAATCATGTTAGACTGGGAAGTTAAAAGTACACATTTTATCGACTAAACGCATATCCAAATATGCATTTCATCGATTTTATCTGTTTTTTAACAGAAAAAGTAGGATTACCCTTACTGAAAATGAATTAAATAGGAATTATAAGGTTAAAAATGTAGGTAGGAAAAGAAAAAAAGTGTCATTCAAAGATAAAAACCTTCCCGTCATCGGCTAAATCTACTTCTGGAAAAATTGTAGCGGCTTCTTCTCTAAATAAATTGATATCGGGATATCGGGTAGAATAATGGCCGAGAATTAGTTTTTGAACTCCGGCCTCTTTAGCGATTTTCGCAGCTTCTTTAGCTGTACTGTGTTTGGTAGGAAAGGCTAGTTTGGCTTTATCTTCAAGGAAAGTAGCTTCATGATACAAAACCGTAGCACCGCTAATTTGTGGAACCATTTGCTGATTAAAAGCCGTATCACTGCAGTAAGCATAACTTTTAGGGGGTTCGGGATCTTCAGTTACAAGGTGGTTAGGAATAAGCTCCCCGGATTCTGATTTAACATCTTTCCCTTTTTTCAGACTTTTGAATAAAGAAACGTCGATTTTAAACTCAACCGCTTTATCCCTAAGTAATTTACGATCTCCCGGTTTCTCCTTAAAAAGAAATCCGTTGGTATAAACTCGATGTACCAGGGGAATAGTCTCTACACTTAGCTTTTCGTCTTCATAAATAACCTGGGATTCTTTACTTTCTAACTCGTGAAAATAAAGCGGATAGTTAGTCCACGAATTAGACAGTTTTAACTGCAGTGTAATGATCTCTTTTATTCCTTTTGGTCCATAGACATGCAACTCAGTTTCCCGGTTCAATAGTCTAAAAGTTGAAATAAGACCCACGAGACCATAACAGTGATCACCGTGCAGGTGGGAAATAAAGATATGCTTTATTTTAGAAAATTTTATTTTGTTTCGTCTTAGTTGCACCTGGGTTCCTTCTCCGCAATCAATCAAAAACAATTCGTTTTTCATTTCCAGCACCTGGGAGGTAGGATTGGTAAAACTACGCGGGGTAGCTGCATAACAACCAAGAATATTAAGCTTCATATAAAAGATATTATATACCTAAATCTCTTTGAATCTCATCCATTTGAATAAGATCTTCGGCTTCTTTTAGAGAAGGAACCAATATAATTTCTTCCGGGAGTTCATCAATAGTAATCGCATTACTCACCAGAACGAAAGATTTGTTATTCATTTGATGGGCTTTAGAAATTTCTAAGAATCCCATTACTTCTTCTTTCTTAAGATTATGATAGGCCAAAAGACTAACCGCCACATTTTTATTTTTAAATTCAGCGTGTTTTTTGGTAAGTAAAGAAACAAAATCTACTACCGGCGCTTCTAACGGTTCAATTAATATATAACTCTCTTTCTCTGAAACCTTCATTGCGTAATTTTTTTAAATTTAATATTATTTAATACTTACCGATTAATCTTTGAAGCCAGTAAATATATCACCGCCATTCTCACCGCAACTCCATTTTGAACCTGGTCTAAAATAATCGCATTTTCGGCATCGGCAACGTCGCTGGTAATTTCAACACCCCGATTAATGGGTCCCGGGTGCATTACCACTATTTCTTTATTTAAGCTTTCCAGTATCTTTTTATTCAACTGAAATTGTTGAGCGTATTCCCTGGTACTGGGAAAATAACTAATATCCATACGTTCATTCTGAACTCTTAGCATATTGGCCACATCACACCACTCAAGAGCTTTTTTGAGATCGGTTTCAACACTTACCCCTAAAGATTCAATATGTTTAGGTAAAAGTGTTTTTGGTCCACAAACTTTAACCTCAGCTCCTTGTAATTTTAATGCAAAAATATTGGAAAGCGCTACCCTACTGTGCAGAATATCGCCTACAATAACTACTTTTTTACCGGCTACCCCACCAAGACGTTCCCTAATGGAATAAGAATCCAAAAGTGCCTGGGTAGGATGCTCGTGAGCGCCATCTCCTGCATTGATAATACTAGCATTTACGTGGCGGGAAAGAAATATACCTGCTCCGGGATTTGGATGTCGCATAACCACCATATCCACCTTCATAGATAAAATGTTATTTACAGTATCTATAAGGGTTTCTCCTTTTTTAACCGAAGATGAAGCTGCTGAGAAATTAACAACATCAGCGCTTAATCGTTTTTCTGCAAGTTCAAACGAAAGTCGGGTGCGGGTAGAATTTTCAAAAAATAAATTAGCTATGGTAATATCTCTAAGCGAAGGGACTTTTTTAATAGGCCGGTTAATCACTTCCTTAAAATGATCGGCAGTTTTAAAAATAAGCTCAATATCCTCCTCGTTCAGATATTTAATTCCCAGTAAGTGATCTACACTTAATTCGCTCATATATTTAGTTATTTAGAAACCAGATAAACCACGTCTTCCTCATCGTTTTCTTTCCAGTTTACTATTACTTTCTCTTCATTTATGGCATCTACCTGTCTCCCGTTATAATCTGGTTGAATTGGTAAACTACGGCTAAAACGCCTATCTATAAGACTTAATAATTCAATTTCTGCAGGCCTCCCAAAAGATTGTATCGCGGTAAGGGCTGCTCTAATACTTCTACCGGTATAGAGTACATCGTCTATAAAAACCACTTTTTTATCTTCTACTATAAAATCTATTCTGGTCTTATTCGCTTCAAGCGTCTTCTCTCCCCTTCTAAAATCGTCCCGGTAAAAAGTAATGTCTAAATGCCCGTAATCTAAATCTGTAATTCCATATTCTTCCTTAAGAATTTTTATAATTCTTTCAGCAAGAAAAACTCCACGAGGCTGTATTCCAATAACAACGGTGTTCTTAAAATCGGTATGATTTTCAACTAACTGGCAGGCAAGACGGTGCAGAATAATATTTATTTCATTAGCATTCAGTAATATTCTTTGACCCATAATTAGTTGCAAAAAGTAGAATTTCTAACACAAAAGTAAGCTTTTTTATTTTTTCCCATAGTTGAATAGCCTTCAGATTATAAATCTTTTCTCAAAGTTTTTCTTCTTAAAGAGCTTCTTAGTAATTAATTTTCTTCGTAAATTAATACGAAATACAAACCGATAAAAATTAAGTTATGAGCTACTATTTTAATACCATTTTAAAAGAGAAAGACTTTGACAAAGCTATAGAGACAGTAACTTCAGCTTTAAAAGAAGAGGGTTTTGGGATACTTACTGAAATTGATGTAAAAGAAACCCTGAAGAAAAAGATAGATGTAGATTTTAAGAAGTACAGAATACTTGGTGCCTGTAATCCGGAATTTGCTCACAAAGCATTGAAGAGTGAAGATAAAATTGGTGTTTTTCTACCCTGTAATGTAATAGTAGAAGAAAATGATAATGGTGAGATTGAAGTTTCAGCGGTAGATCCAATATCTTCCATGCAGGCGGCAAAGAATGATAATCTTGAGGAAATAGCTACAGAAGTGCAGCAAAAAATGAAGAAAATTATTGGTTCCTTGAATTAAATGTTAACCGAACTTAATAATTACTGGCATACAGTCTATTGAATCCATGAAGGGTTTATGGTAACAGTTATAACTAAAAATTATGTTGGAAGAGAGACACGATTATGAAACAGTTAGTCAGGCCATCAATGGCCTGGCAACTCGCGGTTATACTACCGACTTTAAATTAGAGCCAGAAAAAGATCAAATTGTAGATAAATCGCGCTCCCTGGAGCTTTCTCCGGAAGAATTTGAGATTGACGAAATCTATCGTTTTGAAGGAATGACAGACCCTGGTGATGAAATGATCGTCTACGCTATTTCCTCACACAATCATAAAATAAAAGGCGTTTTGGTAAATGCCTTTGGCACTTATTCAGACGCTAATACTTATAATATTGTAAAACGGCTTCATAAGCATCTTTAACAGGTCAGTACCGAATTAAGTCCCTTTTCCGCAATTACTTTTACTTCTTAGGCAGCATTAAAGTTTGAAAAAGATTAGTTTAATCTGTGTCTTACTAGATGAACTCTATTTTTATCAATTCTTTAACCGCATTTAAGTATCTTTTTACTTACTTGAGAAAAAAACATGGAAAATAAAATACTTGGCCTGCACCATATCACTGCAATCGCAGGAAATGCACAGCGCAACTACGACTTCTATACCAAAACGCTTGGATTAAGGATGGTAAAGAAAACGGTGAATTTTGATGATCCGAAAACTTATCATTTTTATTTTGGAGATGAAACAGGAACTCCGGGTAGCATTCTTACATTCTTTCCCTGGGAGAGAGTCAAAAAGGGCAAAAATGGTGTGGGAATGGCTACAGAAATCGGTTATTCGGTTCCGGAAGGAAGCCTGGATTTTTGGAAAAAACGCTTTGAAAAGAATGGCGTTGAATTTGGTAAAACCCGGGAGCAGTTTGGTGAAAAGTTTCTACCATTTCGCGATCCAGACGGACTTAATTTAAAATTGGTAGTTCCTAAACACGAAGATGATCGTAAAGGCTGGGAAACCGATGAAATTAAAAGCGATGTTGCTTTAAAAGGATTTCATAGTGTTACACTTACTCTTTACAATGTAGGACCTACGGCCGGAATTCTTACTGATATCTTTGATTATGAACTCGAAGAAAAAGAAGATAATTT
>DATFJA010000139.1:0-3606 GCA_035269545.1 Salegentibacter sp. | reverse complement strand
GAATAAATTATACCTGGTTAGCAACCTTGCCTCTGCTCCCCAGTTAGAAAAATTGTCTACCAATAATTCCCGTGGCGCAGAAAGATCGTCTGGCTGTGAAACTCTATTCTCTCTAAAGCCCACTGCCTTTCGCGAAGCATCCAGTCCAAAAATATTTAGGCTAAAATCAGTTTTATCAGAAAATTGGTGTTCAAATTTTAAAGCATATAGATTCCAATTAACGTCAAACCAGTTTCTCTCCCTATTACTAAAATCAGGATTTTCATAAAATTGCGCATCAGTAAGTCCGCCAGGTTGCTGTGCCAGGTAGTCTAAATAAGTATATTCAAAACTAAGCTTGGTCCTATCGTTAAAATCCCAGGCGAAATGAGAAAAGAAGTTATGGGAATCATATCCAGAATTAGGTCTAAATCCTTCTCCCGATTTGTAATTGTAATAGGTATAGTAGCTAAATTTGCCAATAGTCCCGGCTAAACTATTAAAACTGGTAAAAAGGTTATAAGAACCAACCGATTGCCTTGTGACTAACTCCAGTTTCTTATCGCGTGGTGGTTTTTTAAATTTAAAATTGATAAGGCCGCCAAATTGTGTCCCATATTGTAATGAAGCTGCACCACGAACAACCTGAATTTCCCTTAAAGCTTCCGGTGGTGGAGTATAATAACTTTCGGGGTATCCAAGTACATCAGCCGAGATATCGTAGCCATTCTGCCGGGTGTTGAAATTTTGAGTTCTGTTAGGATCGAGACCACGTCCACCAATATTCAATTGAAGTCCGGCATCACCATTATCGTAAATATTTAAACCTACCACCTGACTGTAAATCTCCCTGGCATTATTTGCAGCAAGATTTCCAGAAACTTTATCCATCAAAACCACTTCACTTTTTTTGCCCGCATAAATGGCGGTTCCCTCCACTTTTCTGAGCTTCCTTAAAGCAAAGAGCCGTTCCCTTCTACTGGTAATCATAACTTCACTTAAACTCTCTGCTAAAGGTGAAAGTTTAAACTCCATTTCCATATCTCCATCTATGCTTATTTGTTTTTCCAGAATTGCATATTCATAACTAAAAACAGCAAAATCATAAGTACCTGTATTAAGGTTTTTTATTTCGAATTCACCTTTTTCATTAGCTACAGCTACTTCAGATTCAGTTTTATTCCAAACTTCAGCATTTGGGATTGGCTCCCCGGTTTCTGCCGAGATCACTTTCCCGCTAAACGTATGCTGAGCATAAACGAAGGATCCCAGAAAGAATAATATACTAAAGACCTTTAATCTCATCTTCAAATGGTAAAATGAATGTTTTATGTTTAAAAGAGTCCGCGAAATTAAGCAAATTAACTTCCGGGTCTATATAGGGAGTGCTTTTTCTTCCATTTAGAGCCACATAGTTTTCTACGTAGATCTCAATATTTTCGTGACCATCTTTTTCAAAATGATCGGCTAAAAAATGAGCATATTGGATAATAAAATCTGGCTGAAAAGACATTTGTTTCTCTTGAAAGGGAGTAAGAAAATCTGAATTATTCACATAAAAACGATTCCCGGTCTCAGCGTTAACCACTTTGAATTGTGCGTAGCCGGCTTTTTCCATAAGCATTACCCTCCAGGAAAACCTAAAGCCTTCTTCTGTCCAGAATAATTCTCCCGGATATAATAAATACCTCCAGGGAAATAAAAGTTGAATTACAAAAAAGACTGAAAGGATACCAACACTTATCTTTTTCTTAATTCCAAAAAATTGATAGGTTCTTAAATTATCAAATTTTTGTTTTGATATGCTAAACCATCCAGATATAAAATTCAGTATTCCATGGTGAATCTTTGGACTAAAAAAGATCAATGCGCTAACAATCATGATAAAAGGAAACATCCCTATTGGGAAAAGTACACGCGTAAGCACATGAAAAACAATGACCATTAAAAACGCAACAAATCGGGTTCTTTTCCAAAGTAATAGAAATGGTATAAAAAGATCATAGAGCATGCCGCTCCAGCTAAATGCATAATGCACCCATTCCTGTTGCATAAGATCACCCAGTAAAGGAAGGTCGTATTTTGAAGGAAGCCATATTTTTAAAGGCATCGCCTCGAAAAGCCAGTCTGAATTAATTTTTGCAAGGCCTGCATAGAAATAAACAATTCCCAGTAATAATTTTATTGCATCTATACACCATTGTGGTATTTTCTGAAAAGCCCTGGCTGGATTCCGCCAGGCATCAATAGAAAAATAGACGTTCGCCGGTAAGAAAATCATCAGCAAACTAAGAATACTGATGAAGTAGTAATGATTTAGGTAAGTGGTTTTATCCATCAATTCGATATAGGTAAAACTGAAGAAAAACAGGATAATCGCGAGGCGGTATTTATAGCCAGCAGCCACCATTAAAGCGGCAATACCACAAAGGATAAAAAGTAGATAAGTGAAATCTCCCAGGGGTTTTACCCATTCAAATCCGTAATAGGAAAAGAAAAATTTTGGTGCAATATATAATTTTTCGATCCAGCCATTTAGCCAGAACCGAACTATGCTGGCAAACATCATGAGACCAAAAAACAAACGAAAAACCGCCAAAGGGGCGGCTTCCGTTGTTCTTTTTAGATATTTGTCTGGAGAAAATTGCATTAACTATTTAGTCTCCGTCAGAATCTACATAATCTACGCTGATAGAAAGCGCCTGCATCATATCTACTTTCAGCAAGATCACTTCTTTCTGAAGTTCATCAAATGCAGCAAGCATCTTAGAGTTATCTGTTTGAACTTGAGATTTCAAGTTATTATCTAACTCCGAACTTTGAGCTCTAATGGCTGAAAACTGGCCAGCAATAGAAGCAGTTATACTTTCTTCATCTGTTTCGTTTTCCAGATATTTTAAATACTGAAAGTAACTCGCCCCATTTTCTCCTCCATTAATTTTAACTCCATAAAAGAAATCTTCAAAACTATCAAGAGCTTGTAAATACAAATCTTTTGAAATTTCTCCGGCGTAAAGAGCTTCTACATTTTCCGGGGAAGGCGAACCGGTAAATGCCCCGGCGGGATAACCAATTTTCCCAGACCTAAGGATCTTTTCGAAATACATTACATAATCGTTGGTAAACCTATCTACAGAACCCGTACTTGAAGAACTGGTATTGTTTACAAAAGTATCCCTGTAATCCCCCTGCCAAGAAGCTGTCACTTCAGAAGTTAAATTATTTATACGTTCAGCAACCGCCACTATATAATTTATATACTCCGGATTTGCAGTAAAAACTTCCAGAGTTTCTTCTGTTGATCCATAGCCATAAAGTAAATAATCTAAAGCAGGAAAGCCTTGTTGCGCAAAATTTGAGGGCAATTCCAGGTTATAACTTCCGGAAGCTATTTGAGACTCAATTTCTTCCGTTTTAGTAGGATATGTATTGAGAAATCTGCGATAATTCAATTCTTCTGCTTTTCCAATTTGGAACATTTCAACAGTTTGAAATTCCTGGTAAGCTGCCTTGTACTGACTTCTAAGAGCATTTAATTCTGTATCACCTGGATTTTCAGAAAAGGCTTTTACAAGATCTTCCAAATTCTGAGTTTCATCCTGAAAAGACACGAATGAAGGCACAATA
>DATFJA010000138.1:0-3502 GCA_035269545.1 Salegentibacter sp. | reverse complement strand
TTCATTAAAATATTCCCTAAAATAACCATCGGAGCGTTGTTCCAGTTTTGAATAGGCATTGGGATAATAAGTGTCTAAAACCCATTCCCAGACATTTCCCGAAACTTCATAAAGCCCGAAAGCATTAGGAGGAAAGCTTTTTACGGGGGCTGTTTTTTCAAAATTGTCTTTTACTTCATTAGTAACAGGAAAATCGCCCTGATGAAAATTAACAAACTCGGTAGCTTCTTCAAAGTCATTTCCCCAGTGATAGACTTGATTTTCTTTTCCGCCTCGAGCCAGGTATTCAAATTCTGCTTCGGTAGGTAAGCGTTTTCCCGCCCATTTCGCATAGGCCATAGCATCATACCAGGAAACCTGCACCACCGGATGATTTTCTTTACCTTTAATATTGCTCTCGGGACCTTGCGGATGTTTCCAGTTGGCACCTTCTTTAAACTTCCACCAGGCCTGCGGATTTTCGTCATCAAAAACCATGGCGCCGGGAGGAAAACTCTTTCCGTTAATTTCAAAATTGCGCTCGGCGGTTGTTACGTATTCGGTTTCTTCTACAAATTTTCTGAACTCAGCATTAGTCACCTCAGTTTCATCTACCCAAATTGTTTCAATTATTTCTTTATGCTGCGGAAATTCATCGCGCCTGGCTTGTTGAGAATTTCCACCCATCAAATATTCCCCTCCTTTAATTTTTAGCATTCCAGAGGTTGAAACCGAATCGCGTTCTTCTATCGCTGCAATTTCTTCCAGATATTTTTCGTGATAGGATTTGTTAGTTCTTTCAATCTTTTCTGCGGAAGTTTTAGCCTTCTCTTTTTCCTGATTTTTACAGCTGAAAAATGAAAAGAAGAGACAGGCGACGATAAAATATCTAAGGAAGGAGAAACGCATTAATAGATTTTCGGCTAAAGATAAATAAGTGAATAGAAATGATGAAAATTAATAGAGCCACGAATGCACTAATTTTATACTTATTAAGGGAGAAAAAATTTCAGGTAATTTTTGAATTTCAGGAAAGACTTTCCAAATTTATTATTCGTGGATTCGTGGCAAAATAGCACAAATAAGAAACCACGAAATTCAAAATTAATATTTGAAAATTCCGTGGCAGTTTGTTTAGAAATCAAAGTTTATTAAGGTTTTAAAACCACTCTAAACCTTGCTTTATTATTGATCATTTTATCATAAGCTTCACTGACTTTATCTAGTGGATATTCTTCGATCCTAGGTTTTGTACCAGTCATTGCGCTAAATTTTAAAGTATCTTCAGAATCCATTGCGGTACCGCTTGGCCAACCTGCCACCGATTTTCTGCCCATTAAAAGTTCCATTGGAGAAACTTCAATAGGGTCTCCGGTTGCAGCAACCATTAATAACTTTCCGTCAAGTCCTAAGCCTCCTATAACCGAATTAATGGCTTTGCTATGGGGTGCTGTAGCCAAAATAAGTTTTGCACCACCCATATCTTGCAATTTCTCGGCAGCATCATGCTGTTTTGCATTTATAAAATGATGTGCACCTAATTCTTCAGCCAATTCTTTTTTACTATCGCTTGTTGAAATTGCCACAGTACGCATCCCCATTTTGGCAGCATATTGGATGGCTAAATGGCCTAGACCACCTATTCCCTGTACTGCCACTGTATCGCCTGCTGTAATTCCAGAATTTCTCAAAGCATTAAAAACCGTAATTCCGGCGCAGAGTAGAGGAGCAGCTTCAGCTGAAGAAAGTTCCTCGGGGATACTTGCTACCGCTTCCTGGGGCGCCGTCATAAATTCAGCGTAACCGCCATCGTAAGAAATCCCGCTAATTTTTGCGTTTTCACAACTTATAAAATCGCCGCGACGACAGGGTTCGCATTCAAAACAATGTCCGCCGTGCCAGCCTACACCAACACGTTGGCCTTCTTTCCATTTATTAACGCGAGCACCAACTTCTCGTATTACCCCAACTACTTCGTGGCCTGGAACCCGTGGATAATCGATGCCAGGAAACGCTCCTTCTTTAACAAAGGCATCACTATGGCAAATACCACAAGCTTCAACTTCAATTAAAACTTCATTTTCTCCCGGAGAAGGTTTATCTATTTCCACAACATGAAAATTACCGCCCCTTGCTTTTACCTGTACAGCTTTCATAATTATTTTTTTTTGATGATGCAGAAGTTACGAAAAGGCTAAAGGCTTCTGTTTTAATGCTTTGTTAAATAAGCTTAGAATATTTTTGGAAGCAGGAAGAAGACTACAATACCATTGTTCATGGCATGCATAATAATGGGCCAGATAAGGTTTCCGTTTTCAACTTTTATTTTTCCGAAGAAATACCCCGCAATAATCCTGGGAAAAATTAATAGGAACAGAATCAGGTCAAATTGCCAGCCTTCAACATAATTCCAAATATGAACCAGGCCAAAAAGGGCAGCGGTAAGTAGCCAGATAAACCTATAATTTCGATAAAGAATTATGCGAAACACTCTAACAAACCTTGAGGGCTTGAGAGTTTGTAGAAAGAGGAATATAATTATTACCGATAAAATCACCAGTCCATATTTTAGTAAAGAATTAGCTTCCTGTGGAATAAAACCGAGACCTACGAACGCAAGTACTGCACAAATAAAAATATAGATTTCGGTAAAAGAAGGTTTAATAAGCGTTCTAAACATACTTTCTTCCAGCAACGGAGCTATAACAACCGCCATAAGGATAAATGCCAACGGACTCTCATCCATCAAATTGAATAATTCGGTTTGCTGGTATTTCTCGAGGTCTAATTCTGGTAAAAATGTATTTAAAAATCCCAGTAAAAAGAAAAACAGAAAATAGGTCCCAATCATGAACCAGTAATTGCGAAAGAGATTGCTGACTTTTGGTGGGATATTTAGGAGCTGCAAAGATTTTTATTTTAAATATTACTGCAATTTAAAACTGTCTTTGTTTTAAGCCACGAATTCACGAAATTTTTATTAAAAAACTTTTTCTACTTCGCAATGCCGGGAAGCGAGAACAGGATAAACTCTGCAAGCAGTTTACAGTCTTAGCGGACTTTTAAAAACAATAAACCACGAACGAAAAACGCCAAATTGAAAACCCACAAGGGGGACCCCATAACTGAGAATCCAAAACAGAGAACGGGTAATTAACAATCACTTAAACTCACCTTCACAGCAAGCCCTCCTTCTGAGGTTTCTTTGTATTTTGAATTCATATCTTTTGCGGTGTCCCACATTGTTTCAATCACTTTATCAAGTGGAACTTTTGCTTTGGTAGCATCGCTTTCCAGGGCGATTTCAGCAGCGTTAATGGCTTTTATGGCGCCCATTGCGTTTCTTTCAATACAAGGCACCTGAACCAATCCGGCAATAGGATCGCAGGTTAATCCAAGATGATGTTCCATAGCGATCTCTGCGGCCATTAATACTTGTTCCGGCGTACCGCCAAGCAATTCTGTTAATCCGCCGGCAGCCATCGCCGAGGATACACCAATCTCTGCCTGGCAACCGCCCATT
>DATFJA010000137.1:0-22734 GCA_035269545.1 Salegentibacter sp. | reverse complement strand
CGCTAGCAGCTTCAGTTTCTTTAACAGCAACTAGGTGATAAAGGGCTTCCTTAATTTCGCCGTTTAGCTCAAGTAACAATAAGCTACTATTAACGTTTTCATATTCAGTTTCCACAGGAATCACTGCCATAAGTTCTTTACTATTAAGGATAGAATCATACCGAAATTCTTCATAAAAAATTTCAAGCGCTTCTGACTGTTTGTTAGTTATAGAGCTTTTCTTCTTTAAGTAGCTTAAAACATCTTCTTTTTTGGCGGTTTTATAATACGAGACAGAATTTTCATCTATAATTTCTATTTCAGTAACCATGGCATCTTTTTCACAGCCAATCAAAATTATACAAATGGAGAATAACAAGTAGATTTTTTTCATTTATAATGAGGTTTTAGTCAATTTAATGCTAAAAAATAAAAAAAAACGTATTAACCTAGATTTTTTTATAAAATTTATTTTCAAGGTATTCAAACCTGAAACCAAGGCATAATGAAACTTTGAAATTTGTAACTACAAAAAAGACCTCACAGGTTTCAAAAACCTGTGAGGTCTAATATTTAAATATTAAATTCTGAAACAAGCCCACCTGAACGGACGGCCAGGTTCATTACGAAATTTAATCTTCTTCTTCGAGTGGTTTCATTTTAAAATCTTCCATAAACTTGGTGGTATAATTCCCATCAATATAATCTGGGTGATCCATAAGCTGTCTATGGAATGGAATGGTAGTTTTTACGCCTTCAATCACAAACTCATCCAGTGCACGCTTCATTTTATTGATCGCCTCTTCCCTGGTTTGGGCGGTAGTGATCAATTTTGCGATCATAGAATCGTAGTTTGGCGGAATAATATATCCGCTATACACGTGGGTATCTATTCTTACACCGTGACCACCCGGCGCGTGAAGATTGGTAATCTTCCCCGGAGACGGTCTAAAGTTATTATAAGGGTCTTCTGCATTAATTCTACATTCTATAGAAAACAACTGCGGGAAATAATCTTTTCCAGAAATTGGCACTCCTGCAGCAACCAAAATTTGCTCTCTAATAAGATCGTAATCTATCACCTGTTCGGTAATAGGGTGTTCTACCTGAATACGGGTATTCATTTCCATAAAGTAGAAATTTCGATGTTTATCTACCAAAAATTCTACAGTTCCCGCACCTTCGTATTTGATAAATTCTGCAGCTCTTACCGCAGCTTCACCCATTTTTTCCCTAAGACTATCGGTCATAAATGGAGAAGGAGTTTCTTCGGTTAATTTTTGATGACGGCGTTGTACTGAGCAGTCTCTTTCAGAAAGATGACATGCTTTACCTCTACTGTCTCCAACTACCTGGATCTCTATATGGCGTGGCTCTTCAATAAGCTTCTCCATATACATATCGTTATTATCAAAAGCTGCGGCAGATTCCTGTCTGGCAGAATCCCAGGCAGCCTGAAGGTCTTCCTCTTTCCAAACTGCACGCATTCCTTTACCACCACCACCGGCAGTAGCTTTAAGCATTACCGGGTAGCCAACTTCTAAAGCTAATTTTTTACAATCGGCAAAATCTTTGATGATCCCTTCCGATCCTGGAACACAAGGAACTCCGGCAGCTTTCATTGTAGCTTTCGCCGTAGCTTTATCTCCCATTTTCGCAATCATTTCAGAAGAAGCTCCAATAAATTTTATATCGTGCTCTTCACAAATTTTAGAAAACTTAGCATTTTCAGAAAGAAAACCATAACCGGGATGAATTGCATCGGCATTGGTGATTTCCGCGGCAGCGATAATATTTGAGATTTTGAGATAAGATAAATTACTGGGTGGAGGACCAATACATACAGCCTCATCAGCAAACCTTACGTGAAGGCTTTCAGCATCTGCAGTAGAATAAACCGCAACTGTGCTAATTCCCATTTCTTTACAGGTGCGAATTACGCGCAAAGCGATCTCGCCCCTGTTTGCAATCAATATTTTTTTAAACATACCTATTGTTTTTTTGGCCCAGGAAAAAGTACCTTAAGCTAAATGGGCAGTAATTTATGATGGATCTACTAAAAATAAAGGTTGATCGAATTCTACCGGAGAAGCATCGTCTACCAGTACTTTTACTATTTTTCCTGAAACTTCGCTCTCTATTTCGTTAAAGAGTTTCATAGCTTCAATAACACAAAGTACATCCCCTTCTTTAACTGAATCACCAATTTCTACGAATGTTGGTTTATCTGGAGAAGGTTTTCGGTAGAAAGTTCCGATGATAGGAGATTTTACCGTGATATATTTTGAATCGTCTTCTGCAGCCGATTTTTGATCCTCTTTGTTTTGAGGTGCACTCTCCTGCGAAGGCGCCGGCGCTTGCTGTTGTTGCGGTTGCGGCTGTGCAGGCATTTGTGGCATTTGGCCACCCATAGGCACTTGTTGAACAATAGTTTCTTTCTCGTCTGAGCCTGTTCTAATAGTGATTTTTACATCGCCTGTCTCCAGTTTTACTTCACTGGCACCTGACTTGGCCACAAACTTAATTAAATTCTGAATTTCTTTTAAATCCATAATATTAGGGTGTTGGTTTTTAAGAATTATATGCCCATTTTAAGTAGGTAGCTCCCCAGGTGAAACCGCCTCCAAATGAAGCAAAAACTAAATTATCTCCTTTTTTAAATTGCTTTTCATAATCGCCAAGCAATAAAGGCAAAGTAGCCGATGTAGTATTTCCATAGCGCTCAATATTCATAAGCACTTTTTTATCATCAAGTCCCATGCGTTGAGCCGTAGCTCCCACAATTCTTTTATTCGCCTGGTGCGCAACAAGCCAGTCTACATCATCATTCCCTAATTTATTGCGCTCCATAATTTGTTCACTTACTCCAGCCATATTGGAAACTGCAAACTTAAATACGGTTTTCCCGTCCTGTCTTACAAAATGTAATTTCCTGGCTATAGTTTCTTCAGTTGGGGGCATCAATGAGCCTCCAGCTTCTATTTTTAAAGACTCCCTTCCTATAGAATCACTTCTAAGAATCTCGTCTTGTAAGCCCAAGCCTTCTTCATTAGGTTCCATAAGTACCGCTCCCGCACCATCACCAAAGATAATACAAGTTGTTCTATCGGTATAATCAATTATAGAAGACATTTTATCGGCCCCAACCACTAATACTTTTTTATAACGTCCAGACTCTATATAGGCCGAGGCTGTAGACATGGCATATAAAAATCCTGAGCAAGCAGCTTGAAGATCATATGCAAAAGCATTTGTAGCGCCAATTTGGGTAGCGATATGAACGGCAGTAGCGGCTACAGGTAAATCTGGAGTTACAGAAGCAAGAATCACCAAATCTATCTCTTTTGGATCGAGATTAGATTTTTCTATCAAATTCTTCGCTGCTTCTATTCCTAAAAATGAAGTTCCTTTATCGGGGTCTTTAAGTATTCGGCGTTCTTTAATTCCGGTTCTGCTGAAGATCCACTCATCATTGGTCTCCACCATCTCCTCCAACATTTTGTTGGTCAACACATCTTCGGGCACATAGGTGCCCACAGCGGTAATGGCTGCTGTGATTTTATTCATAGATTCTACTTTTAAGCCCCTTCTACGCTTATAAAAACGCAAAAACATCAAAAGAAAAGTACTAATTTTTCTTTGACCGGGCGTGCAAATTAAGGCCTTTTTAGCACTTATTCAACTTAAAACAAAAAACTCCCACGAGGTGAGAGTTTATATAAAAGTTAAAGCTCTATGTTAAATTAAGCTTCTATTTCTTCAGTATTATCAATTAATACCTGACCTCGGTAATATAATTTACCTTCATGCCAGTGTGCTCTATGGTATAAATGAGCTTCTCCTGTTGTAGGATCTGTAGCTATTTTAGGTACCGAAGCTTTATAATGTGTCCTTCTTTTATCTCTTCTCGTTTTAGAGATTTTTCTCTTTGGATGTGCCATGGCTTGCTGTTATTTATCGTTTAATAAGTTTTTTAATTTATTCCAACGAGGATCTATTTCATCCTCATCACTTTTGTTCTCGTTGTTACTAATACTTAATTCCTCAAGTTTATCAAGTACTTCCGAATCTAAGGTTCCGTCTTCTACCCCGGGATGTACCCTCTTTAATGGTATAGACAGTACAATAAGTTCGTAAATATATTGCTGAACATTTACTTCAAATTCACCGTGCGGCAAAATTAGTAAATCTTCATTTTCATCATTAAACTCATCACCAAATTTTATCACCAAAAACAAACTTCCTTCAATAGGCTGATCGTATGGCTCATTGGTAATGTCGCAATTTACGTTTACAGAACCAGAAGCTTTAAAAGTAAGCTCCATCATTGTTGTTTTTTTCTCCAACAACAAATCAATTTTTACATTGGAACTGTTTAGATCGTCGTACTCAAAATGCTCAAAGAACTCATTATCAATCTCGTATTCAAACTGGTGTTTTCCCAGCTTTAATCCTACAAAAGGGATTGTATACGCTGCTAAATTCCTCATTTCATCTCCAATTTCATGCCCGAGCCACTTCTGCTTAGGCGGGTGCAAATATATAAAAATTAATAAATTAGAGCGCTGTTATAAACAAATTTTTGTTTATAACTTTTTACCCTGTTTCTTTAAAGGATTTTTAGTGAGCTCCTTATATTCTTCGCGGCACTTATAAATTTCTATTGCACGAAAAACAGCTTCCTTAAATGAATTGATGTTCGCAGTATTTGTGCCGGCTATTTCAAAAGCAGTACCGTGATCTGGCGAAGTTCTTACCTTACTTAATCCTGCAGTAAAATTAACACCATTACCAAAAGATAGGGTTTTAAACGGAATTAAGCCCTGATCGTGATAAGAAGCTACTACCGCGTCAAAATTCACGTAATTTTGTGAGCCAAAAAAACTATCAGCGGAAAACGGACCAAAAACCAAATCACCTTTATCTCGTAACTTCTGAAGCGTTGGCTTTAAGATTTCTTCGTCTTCCTTCCCAATCACCCCATTATCTCCACTATGCGGATTTATTCCCAAAACAGCGATTTTAGGTTTCTGGATTCTAAAATCCTGTTTTAAAGTTTCCTGGATAATCTTCAGTTTCTTTTCAATTAACTCCGGGGTAATCGTATTGGCTATATTCTTAAGGGCCACGTGATCGGTGAGTAAACCGATTTTCAAGGTATCGGTGATCATAAACATTAGGCTTTCGCCTTCCAGTTCTTTTGCCAGGTAATCGGTATGCCCCGGGAAATTAAAATCTGCAGATTGGATGCTGTGTTTGTTTATTGGGGCGGTTACCAGTACGTCAATTTGGTCTTCTTTGAGCGCAGTTGTAGCAGCCTGCAAAGATTTAAAAGCATATTCTCCAATTTCAGGATTTTCTTCACCAAACTTAATATTAACCCCTTCTTTCCAAACATTTACCACGTTTATTTTTCCATCAATCGCTTTAGACGCATCATCTATTCCCTGGTAATTTAAAGAAAGGTTAAATTGTTTCTTTAAAAAAGTAAGCACTTTGGTAGAAGCAAAGATTACCGGCGTACAAAAATCTAGCATGCGGGAATCGTCAAAGGTCTTCAGCACAATTTCGCTTCCTATTCCGTTCAAATCTCCTATGCTAATTCCTAATTTCACCTTTTCTGCGTGCTTCATCTGCTTAAAATTATCTGGGTAAATTAATCTATGACTTTCACCAATCGCTATCCAGGTATAAATCTGAATTTGTTCCTGGATATTTCATTAAACTTCCCCTGTTTATTTCTATTTTTACATCACAAATGTAAGAATAATCCAAAGATATGTTTACCGGAATTATTGAAGAAGTAGGAGAAGTAAGCCGTATTCAACCTGAAGGTGGAAATATGCATTTTAGCATAAAAGCGGCCATGACGCCAGAATTAAAAATAGACCAAAGTGTAGCACATAATGGCGTTTGTCTAACTGTGGTTTCTATCAATGATAATGAGTATACCGTTACTGCAGTAGCCGAAACACTGGAAAAAACTAATTTAAAAAATTTAGCTGAAGGCGCACCGGTAAACCTGGAACGCGGTATGAAGCTTGGAGACCGCCTGGATGGCCACATTGTACAGGGTCACGTAGATCAAACCGCGGTTTGTAAAAAAGTACAGGAGAAAGACGGGAGTTGGGAGTTCACCTTTGAATATGATCCCGGTTTGCAGAATATTACCATAGAAAAAGGATCTATTACCGTTAATGGCGTGAGTCTTACCGTGGTGAATTCAAAGAAAAACGAATTTAGTGTTGCTATAATTCCCTATACTTATGAGCATACTACCTTTAAACAATTTAAAGAAGGAGATGTTATAAACCTGGAATTTGATGTAATAGGAAAGTACGTAAAGCGAATCCAGGAATTAAAATAGTTACTTCCTGTTTCTAATATGATGAATTCCCAATCCCAAACCGGCAGCGATTAAGGCCGAAATCCCGAAGTCTATGGGAAGACCGGGAGGAGGAGGAGGAGTACCCATAACTATATTATCTGGTGGAGGAGGGTGTACCTCTTGAGCAACCAACATAAGTGGAGTGAACAGAAGCATTGTAATTACTAATATTTTTTTCCCTTCTACCCTCATAATTCATTCGTAATGTACTATAATAATCTGGCTCACCAAATACTTTGTTTTGGCATATAAATTTAAAAAGAAGTACTTTGGCTTATGCGGGGATAACCACTTATAAAATTAAATAAAATTTGCTTAACTTTAACAATTCTTACCAAAATTCCTATTCCTGGTTCCGTACTACTTATTTTTAAACATTAACCCACTTTTCTATTTTTTCAAATAGTTGCTTTTTTTGAAAAGGTTTTGCTAAGTAATCGTCCATTCCTACCTCTTTACATTTTTGCCTTTCAGCAGCCATAAAATTAGCAGTTAATGCAACAATTGGGGTAGAAAGTCTCAATTGATTTCTAATAATTTTAGTCGTTTCATAACCGTTTTTAACCGGCATTTGTACATCCATGAAAATTAGATCGTAGCTATTTTCTTTTAAAAAAGAAAGTGCCTTTTCTCCATTCGATGCAACATCTACCATCAAACCTTTCCGTTTCAAAATAGCTTTTACTAAACGTTGGTTTAGTTCACTATCTTCACAAACCAATATTTTACCATTATATTTTTGCGATGTTTCCTCTTTCTCAGTTTTGGAAACCTGTGTCTGTTGCAAGGTCTTTTCAAATGGAATATCAAAAATGAAATCGGTTCCCTTCCCATGTTCACTCTGCACCTCAATACTCCCTTCCTGTTTTTCTATAAGCTGCCTGGAAATATTAAGGCCCAGACCGGTACCGCCGTACTTTTGTGAGGTGGTTTCTTCTGCCTGCAAAAAACGCTGAAAAACAGTATCTAATTTATCTCGGGGAATGCCAATTCCGGTATCGGAAACTTTAAAATTCAAAATAATTTTTTCGGAAATATCTTTGTTTACCGTAACCTCCAGGGATACTTTACCCTCAGAGGTAAATTTTATAGCGTTTCCTAGAAGATTAATAAGCACCTGTGAAAGTCTGTTTTTATCCCCAATTAATAATTTTGGTACATCAGGATAAACGTAAGGTTCAAATTCAATTTTCTTTTGATGCGCTTTGAGATGCAAAATTGAAAAAACCCTATTCACCACTTCTCTAACATCAAAGACATCTTTATCTATTTGCAATAAACCAGCATCCATCTTTGACAGGTCCAGGATATCATTTACGATAAACAGTAAAGAATCACCAGCTGTTTTTACTGCATTTAGGTAATTCACCTTGTGTTTATCTTCTTCATTTTCGAGTAAGAGATCGGTAAAGCCAAGCACAGCGTGAATTGGCGTACGGATTTCATGACTAACATTGGCGATAAAGTTGTCCTTTTGCCTATTGAGATCTTCAGCGATTTCTTTAGCTTTTTGTAGTGATAATTTAGCTTCGATTTCCTTAGTAATATCCTGGGAAATCTTAACAACTTTTATCACATTCCCTTCAATATCCTGAATTGGGTTGTAACTAGTTTGTAAATAAAATTCAGACCCATCTTTATGCATCCTGCGCACACGTCCGGTTTTGGCTTTACCACGCCTCAAAGATTTCCAAAAATGATCGCTTTCAACGTAATCCTCTGGAGTAATAAGTATTCTATGATGATTCCCTAAAAGTTCACTTTCAGAATAACCAGAATATTCTTCAAAATTCTTGTTAACTGATATTATAGTACCCTCTGGATTAAACTCTATAACTCCGCTAGAATTTTTGACTGCATTCATAAGGTCTTTATTCTCGATTTCCTTAAGTTGAAGTTTTCTTTGGGTTTGCTCAATACGCTTTTCGAGAATACTATCCAATTCAGTGGTCAGATTTTTATTTTTCTGCCTAACCTCTATCAGATGCATAGCCTGCTTTGTAAGCAACTTTAATGCTTTTTTTTGCCGATCACTGAGTTCTCTCGGCTTAGCATCAACAACACAAACAGTTCCTATATTGCTACCATTTGCCGCTTTTAAAGGCATTCCCGCGTAAAAGCGAATTCCATTCTCTGCAGTTACGTAGGGATTATATTTAACACGTTCATCTAACGAAGCGTCAGGTATTTCAAGAAGTTCATCCTGCACCACGGTATATTGGCAAAAGGTCTCTTCTATAGGTGTTTCCTTTTCTTCAATACCTACCTTGGCTTTATACCATTGCCTCTTATCATCTATCATTGAAATAAAGGCGATGGGCACATCACAAATAAGCGCAATTAGCTGCGCTAATTCGTTAAAATTCTCTTCGTAGGGCGTGTCTATAATATTGTAAGAGAGTAAGGTTTGGAGCCTTTTTATCTCTTCAATGTTTTCAATTTCAGTATTATTCATAGGGGCATTATGAACCTGCAAAGGTATTAAAAATTTTTCTCTAAAAAACTCGAAACTTCCTTGTTAACAGCTGAAAATCAATATGTTTTAAGATTGACAAAAAACCCCTCCAAACTAAAGTCTGAAGGGGTATTTTTAAATAAATTAATAATTTAAGTTTAATTATTTATAGACCTTAACATAATCTATTAAAAATTGTTTTGGAAAAATAGAGTCGTCCACATCTGGGCCACCAAAATTACCACCTACGGCAAGGTTCAATAAAAAGTAAAACGGGTGCCTGTAAGGATAAGTTTCTTCATTTTTCTCTTCTGGTGAAAACGTATAGGTTTTTACATCATTGATGTAAAAAGTAATCGCATCTTCAGTCCAATTCATTTTGAAGGTATGGAAGCCTGCAGTTGCATCTTCTACTGGTGTGCTTTTGATATTTTCAGTATCACCATGGCTTGCAGGCGTGTGTAATGCATTATGGATAGTGTCGGGTTGACGCCCTACAAACTCCATAATATCAATTTCACCTGAAGCAGGCCAGCCTACCTGATCTATATTCGCACCTAGCATCCATATTGCAGGCCACAGTCCGTGCCCGTCTGGCAACTTAGCTCGAACCTCTACGGTTCCATATTGAAATTCAAATTTATCCTTACTATTTAATTTTCCGCTATAATATGCGTCTCCCACCTTATCGGCAGTAATTACAAGATTTCCGTCTTTTACAGCTACATAATCTTCGCTGTAAATTTGGCGTTCATTGTTACCCCAACCACAAAGATCGGGGCATCCATCACCGGTCTCGTAGCTCCAGTTCTCCATATTAATGGACTTGCCTTCAAAATTTTCTTCCCAAATTAATTCCTGGGCAGCAACCTGAAAGCCCATAAATACACAGAGGCCTAAAATTAAATTTCTCCTCTTCATATTTATTTCTTTAAACCGAACTCAACTTTTTGCAAATCCCGAGAATTTCCACCAACCATAACTTCAAATTTGCCTTCCTCAGACTCCCATTTTTCATTGGCAGTATAAAACTGAAGCATCTCTTCGTCAATTTCAAAAGTGACAGTTTTTGTTTCTCCGGGAGCTAAAGTCACCGCTTTAAAGCCCTTAAGTTCTTTAACAGGACGCGTTGTGCTGGCCACAAGATCTCTTATGTAAAGTTGAACGATCTCTTTACCTTCCTTTTCACCGGTATTGCTAAGGCTTAAACTAACCTCAATAGGGCTTCCAGGAGTTAATTCTTCTTCAGAAATTGTTAAATCCCCATACTCAAAAGTGGTATAACTAAGTCCAAATCCAAAAGGATAAAGTGCATCTGTTCGCTCATCGGTATACCCAGAATAAGTTACGTGGGTAGGATTAGAAGGACGCCCTGTACTTTTTCGATTATAGTAAAGAGGTTCCTGACCTACCGCTCTTGGGAAAGATACCGGAAGTTTTCCGGAAGGATTATAATCTCCCAATAAAACATCGGCAATCGCATTTCCGCTTTCTGAACCTAGTTGCCAGGCTTCAACAATAGCCGGAACATTTTCTGAAGCATAGGTAATCTCCATTGGTCTACCATTAATAAGTACCAAAACAATATTCTTATTCACTTTAAGAATCTCTTTAAGCAGGTCTTGCTGAACACCAGCTAAACCAACATTCACCTGGCTTCTTCCTTCCCCGGTTTGAAATGCATCTTCACCTAGTGCCATAATTACCAAATCGGCTTCAGAAGCTTTGTTAATAGCTTCTTCAAATCCTGATTTGTCAGTTTTATTAATTTCTAATGGCATTAAAAAACTTCTTTCACCCATACCAAGATCTGCACCTTTAGCATAAGTAATATCTACATCTTCACCCATATTGTTTTTTAAACCTTCTAGCAGGGAAACGGCCGAATTAGCCTCACCCTGCGCTCTCCAGTTTCCAATTGGCGTATCCTTATCATCAGCCAAGGGTCCGATAACTGCGATCTTTTTTATCGAATCTTGTAAAGGAAGTAGATTATTCTCATTTTTTAATAACACAATAGACTTCTTAGCTACATCGCGAGCTACATTCGCATGCTCCTCAAAAGAGATATCCTCTAAAAGCCCTGGATTAGCGTATAAATAAGGATCATCAAAAAGACCCAGTTTAAATTTTACACGTAATACACGCGATACTGCTTCGTCTATATGTTCCTGACTTACTTTTCCTTCTTCTACAAGGCTTACCAGGCTAGACTCGTAAGCACCACCTTCCATATCCATGTCGCTACCCGCATTTAGGGCAATTTGTGCTGCATGCTTCTTATCTCTGGCCAGCCCATGTTCGATCATTTCAGGAATAGAACCCCAATCTGAAACCACAAAGCCGTCCCAATCCCATTGCTTTTTTAAGATCTCTCTTTGAAGAGTTTTATGGGCAGTAGCCGGAGTACCATCAATATCGTTAAAGGCATTCATAAAAGTAGCAACTCCTGCTTTGGCAGCTTCTTTAAAAGGTGGAAGAATGGTATTATGAAGTTCATTCTCTCCAATATGGACGGTATTATAATCTCTACCGGCTTCTCCAAACCCATAACCTGCGAAATGCTTGGCCGTAGCCGCTATACTTCGTGGATTTGAAAGATCCTCACTTTGGTAGCCATTAACCTTTGCCACTGCTACTTTGGAGGTTAGGTAGGGATCTTCACCAGATCCTTCCATTATCCTTCCCCAACGTGCATCGCGAGAAACATCAATCATTGGAGAAAAGGTCCAGTTCACTCCGTTTGCGGCAGATTCTAAAGCTGCAATTTCTGCTGTTTTCTCCATAGCTTCCAGGTCCCAGCTGGCAGTTTCTGCAAGCGGTACAGGGAAAATAGTAGTATACCCGTGTATTACATCATAACCAAACATTAACGGAATCTTCAAACGGGAATTTTCCATCACCAGCTTTTGTGCTTCCCTGGTAGCTTCTACCGACAGCACATTTAGCATAGCACCAACTTTCCCTGTTTTAAGGTTTTCTTCCTTTTGTTTGTTATTCATCGCAGAAGCAGGACCAGTAAGATCCCAGCTGCCGTTGTATTGAACAAGCTGTCCAACTTTCTCTTCAAGGGTCATTAATGCTAAAACGGAATCTACTTTCGCTTCTACATTTTTAACCGAACTTTTTATGGTTGAATCCTGGCCTTTTGCTATAAAACAACTAAACAGGAATAAACCTAATAAATATCGTTTTTTCATTTTTGTGTATAAAAAAACTGCCTGTACTATGCGTGGTAATTGAGTTTGTGGCCTACAAACAAATTATCTTCAACCGTAAATTTACATAGTAACCAGGCAGTCTGGTTTGTTAATTCTTACTCCTGGTAAACTCGTATGTAATCAATTTCCATTGAGCTTGCCTCAAATGCTGGATCAATTTCTCCACCAAAGGTTCCACCCATCGCTACATTAAGAATAATAAAAAAGTCTTTATTAAATGGGGAATCTGGATTGTTAGCGTAGGTATGGTAAACTTCGCCGTCTACTAGAAACAATATCCTTTCGGGAGACCATTCCACTGTATAAGTATGGAATTCATCACTAACTCCTGGTACATCAATTGAGCCTCCATCAGCATTTCCACCAGAACGGCCAGGGTAATGTAATGTTCCATGGATTTCATTTTGCCGGTTTCCTGCGTGCTCCATAATATCTATCTCCCCGGTTTCAGGCCAGCCTACTTCGTCAAAGTTTGATCCTAACATCCAAATGGCAGGCCATGTTCCGGCTCCTTCAGGCAACTTAGCACGGGTTTCTATTCTTCCGTACTGAAATTCAAAGTTATCTTTCGTAGTTATTCTTGAAGAAGAGTAGTCAAACCCGTTGGTTTCTTCCGCTTCTGCAGTGATAACAAGGTTTCCACCTTCTATTATCGCGTTATCTTCGGTGTAATATTGAGATTCCTGGTTTCCCCAACCATCATTATTACCAATTTCAAAATTCCAGATATTGGCATCAACCGGACCATCGGTATCAAAATCCTGTTCCCATATCAGGTTTTCATATTCGGTTTCAAATTCTGCCTGCTCATCTCCACCATCACGGGAAGCAGAGGTAAGAATAAACCACCAGTCAAATTCGCCATTACCGTCTGTAGATCTAATGATTAACTCATCGGTACCTGAACGATCAAATATTTCATATTTATGATCACCACCAATATAATAACCAATAAACCCAATTCCGGTAAGATTAATAGTCTCATTCCCGCCTGGGGCTGATATTGACCAGTTTTCAGTATAATCATCAAATGGTATATTAAGAACATCGGCACCTTGTACTTCACAATCGCAAGAAACTCCTAATTGATCTACCAGGTTAATTCTTCCAAAAACAGTTCCTGAAGGATCTACAGTTGGTTCGTCGTTGGTGGTATTAGTGATATGAGTAAAAGTACCATCTTCATTAAAGATATAACCATCATCATACATTCCAACACCAACTTTTTCGTTTGCACCGGCAGCATACCATTCGGTAGGAATATTTCCTCCAATAGGTCCAAGTCCAAAGTGACCGGGAACTTCTGCTTTAATTCGCCATTCTTTTCCAACCAATTTATCAATTAGATCTGCTGGTGGCTCATAAGTTACGAGCACCTCTACGTCTACCATCATTGAACTCGCTGTACCTCCCGGTCCATAAGCTATAATAGTTACGGTATAAGTTTTAGTACCTGTTTCTGAAAATTGATGTGTGTAAACACCGCTTGAAGAAGTAATAGAACTTCCATTTTCAAAAACGTATTTGTAGGTCATTGCACTTTCTGCACTGGCATTAAAAGTCACCTGGCCGCTTCCATCTCCCTCAGGCATTTCGTCTGATTGGCCTACAATATCCGTTTCTACCTGTAAATTGGTAGGAGCAGTTATTTCACCAATATCGTAATCGTCATTGGAGCATGCGCCGGCAAATACCAGCGAGAGTGCTACAAGGCCTGTTTTTAGTATATTTTTCATTATCAATTATTTTAATTTGTAAGTTGAATATCGTCAAAGTAGAAGCTAGAACCTTCCCCGGCTGTTCCGAAGTCGTAAAATATTACAACTCTATCGTAATTTGCATTGGGATCAAAACCATCAAAACTGGTAAGATCAAAACTCATTTCTTCCCACTCATTTGAAGTACTTGTGTCCTGGAAAACTTCAGCTATTACTGAAGGATTGCCATCCTGGTTAGGTGTCGACTGCGAGTCTTCTAATTTGAATAATATAGTAGCCCCTTCTTTTGGAGACCAGGCTTTAAGTTGAACAGTGGTACCGTTGGCAAAATCGATAACCTCCTCCAAGTTTAAAGAAATACCACCCCAGGTTTGAGCGCCATCAGATTTGATTAACTCAGTAACACTTGAACTAGTATTGATTCCGGAAGGATCTGGATTCGCAATTACCGAACCTGTTGCACCACCAAAACCGCCCCAGGAATAGGAAAGATTTTCCGATTCAAAAAACAATGGAATCGCAACGGAAGTAGCCTCACCAGTTGAAGCCTTCTGTATATCATCAAGATAGAAAGTTCCAGCTGTATTGCCAGGACCGTCTATAAAAAGGGTCATTGTACCGTATTGTCCTGTTGGAACAAACGATTCTCCTACCCCTTGTGATCCATCAATAAAGCTCTTAATTGCATCTGTACTAAAGTTAAAGGTAACTTCCTCCCAACCTGATCCGGTATGGTTAGATGATACTTCAGTTTGACGTTCGCCATTTACACCACCTTCAAATTTCAGTAAAATAGGTAGCGCAACATCTGACCAGAATTTCATAGTGATTGTTTTATTATCACCACTGAAGTCTACCGGTTCTCCAAGGTTAAAAGCAACCCCTTCGTAAGCATTTCCAGCGTTAGTAATTGCACCTACCATTGAATCTGAGTTATTAGCTCCTGATTGATCTGGATTAGCAACTATCTCGAAAGAAGCTCCACCGAAAACACCTGGTGTATAGTCTACAATATCGCTATCAAATGTCATAGGAAGTTTTAATGGCTCCAAAGTAGTGGTTTGAATATTATCGAAATAATAAGTTTCTCCACTTCCTGAAGTTCCAAAATTGAAGAAAAATACTAATCTACCATAATCAATTGCCGGATCTACGGCGGTCATATCGAAAATCAGTGTTTCCCATTCATTGGCTACTGTAGTTTCTACTGTACTTTCAACAAAAATATCAGCATTATCAAGATTCTCAATTTTTAGGATTATTGGTGTTCCAGCAGCAGGAGACCATACGTCTACGCTAATATATTCACCTGTCGAGAAATCTATAGGCTGATCAAGAGCAATGGTTGTTCCTGCCCATACTTCAGAACCTGCCGGCTTAGTATAAGATGCAACCTTAATGCTGGTATTAATACCGCTTGGATCTGGATTGTCAATAACAGGAGCTCCGGCACCTTCACCTCCGCCAAAATTAAAGAACGTATAATCTTTGGTTGGAGATTCAAAATCTATCGGTAAGAACATAGGATCTGTAATACTTACCGTTTGAGTAGTTTCGGTAGTAGCAGCGCCACCACTCAAAGCCACCACTCTAACATCATAATCGCCAACAGCATCATAGGTATGGGTAACAGTTTCACCTATCATAAATGCAGTAGGCTCTTCGTCGTCCACATCTCCAAAATAAACTTCAAACATTGCAGCGAAGTCAGCTGTAGCTGATACTGAAATAGCATAATTGTCATCTGGCGCTTTCGCGATTGTTACTTCAAGGTTTTCCGGTTGACGAAAAGAAACAGTAAGTGGTTGGGTTCCTGTGGCAGAAACACCATTTAAGTTCGTTCCTGTTACTTCAACATCATAATTACCTTCAGCATATACGTGCTCTACACTTTCGCCCGGTCTAAGCTCAGAAGAAACGGCACTCCCGTCTCCAAAATCTACGGTAAAAGTATTGGCACTAACACCTTTTGGTGAAACGGTGACAAAACCTGAATTGTCTTGAGTGATCTCAAAACTGGCTCCAAGATCTGCAGGAGTAGCTATAGTACTGAGATCTACCAGCGCATCGTCATCACTCTCACAGCCTACAAAAGGTAGAGCAAGTAAGAATGCGAAAATTAATTTTAAGTATTTTTTCATAATTCTAATTTTTTAGTATCCCGGATTTTGCTCCCAGTTACCCTGAGAAAATTCTATTTCTTCTAAAGGAATTGGGAAAAGTTCATTTTTCCCTGTAGTAAATCCTTCGATATTGTCTGCTGCTCTACCAGTCCTTACTAAATCGAAGAAACGGTGACCTTCGCCTACCAATTCTCTTCTTCTTTCGTCGTAAATAAGTTCTGTAAGAACATTCCCCGAAGCTTCTACTGCCTCTAAACCTGCTCTTTCACGAACTTCATTTAGGAACATTCTTGCCTGAGCATCGTCTATTCCACCACGGTTTAAAGCTTCAGCAGCCATCAACAGTACATCGGCGTAACGTATAGAACGGTAATTATTAGGCTGGGTAAGATTCGCGTCACCTACGTTATCGTTTTTACGAGGAAGATACTTACGGTTAAAATAACCCGTATGCTTATAACCTTCAACATAAGTTGCACCAGTTTCTTCAGCCCAGGCTTCAATATCTAATATAGAAAGATCTTTCCTTATATCGTCTTCAGAAAAGATATCGTAAGTTTCCTGGGTAGGAACATTAAAACTAAATCCAGGTTCAAAAAGAGGACCAGTATAATTTCTTATTCCCTGAAAACCTACTGCTACATTTCCTTCGCTACATTGCAGGCAGCCAAAACCAGCTCCTTCTTCACCTGTGTATTGAACTTCAAATACAGATTCTTCATTATTCTCACCTTCTTCTAAGAAAAGTGTTTCAAAATTAGATAAAGCATAAGGACCATTTTCGATAAGCTCTACCAATACATCTGCAGCCTGATCAAATTCTTCCTGGTATAAATGTGCTTTACCAAGCAAAGCCATTGCAGCACCTTTGGTTGCTCGCCCAGTTTGTGGGGCGGTATAATCAAGGTTGTCTATGGCAAATTGTAAATCGCTTTCAATTTGTGCATAAACTTCTTCTGTAGACGCTCTTGGGATAGAATTTTCGTCACCCAACATAAAACGCTCATCGCCTTTTATTGGGATTGGTCCAAACCATTTTAGCAATTCGAAAGTGAAGTAAGCACGTAAAAAGCGAACCTCAGCGATAATCATTTCACGACCTTCAAAATCGGTTTTATCCTGAAACTCCAAAACATAGTTTGCACGTTGCACACCGGCAAAATTCCAATCCCAAACATCGTCCAGGTTGTCGTTTACAGGAGTGTGTGTCATTTCATCTACTTGTTGAAAGCCTATCACATCGTTAGCGCTTTCCCCTCCACTTAGTGTATTATCTGAAGCAATTTCGCCCAGTAGTACATTTACGTAAGTAGATTGTAAGATATCATAAACGCCAATCATCGCGTTATAATAATCTTCTTCAGAATTAAAATAATTCTCTGAATCTATAGTGTATTCTTCTGTCTCATCCAAATAGTCTTCTGTACATCCAAAGCTAAAAGCCAACAGGAGCAACAGAAGCATTTTATTGAATATGTTATTGTATCTCTTCATTGTGCAATTTTTTAAAAGTTAAGGTTTAATCCTGCAAGGAAAATTCTTGGTACGGGATAGAAACCGTAGTCAATTCCACCACCAATGGCTTCTCCCGTTGAGGCTGAAGGATCAAAACCTTTGTAATCGGTAAACGTATAAAGGTTTTGTACCGAGCCGTATATCCTTAAACGGTTAATTCCTGTTTTTTCAAGAAAGGTTTTAGGTAGGCTGTATCCTAATTGAAGGTTCTGAATTCTCACGTAAGATGCATCTTCTACATAAAAATCAGAAAAAGCAATATTAGAAGTAGCTCCTGTTGTTAAACGTGGCACTTCGTTACTTGTTCCAGGTCCAGTCCATCTTTCCAGGTAATAGGCGTGACGGTTCACATTTGGTTGGTTACGCTCGTAATTTCTTACCATATCGTTTCCTATAGAAGCGTAGGTATAGGCAGTAAAGTCAAAATTCTTATAATTGAAATTAAGATTTAGACCCATTGTAGCTGTAGGAATTGGATCTCCAATATTGGTACGATCATCTACATTTATAACACCATCACCATTTGTATCTACAAAACGAATATCTCCAGGAGAAGCTGGTGCTCCTAGTGCCTGCTGAGAAGGGTGTGCATCTACTTCTGCCTGATTTTGGAAAATTCCATCAGTTTCATATCCAAAGAAATAACCAATTGGGAAACCTTCCTGGAAACGTGCCGGTTGTGGTTGTCCTACTCCAAATTGTCCACCTGGAAGAAAATCGGTACCGTTAACTTCGGTCACCTCATTTCTTAGGAAAGTAGCGTTATAACCAATTCCAATTCGTAAATCATCACCAAAATTCTCTTTATAATTTATGGCAAATTCCAAACCTTCATTTCGGGTAGTTCCCGCGTTTATAGTTGGTGCACCAGAACCCGGAGCGCCACCACCAAAGATTCCCGAAACAGGAATACCGGCAATCAAAAGATTTTTACGATCTTCTCTAAATATATCGGCTGAAATATCAATTCTATTGTTTAAAAGTCTAAGATCTAAACCAATATTAGTTTTTTCAGCTTCTTCCCATCCGGCTCCAGGGTTAGCAATTCTACCCAAGGCAGTACCATTCACTAGATTGCCATCTAAAACATATGTAGCCTCACCGTTTAATAAAGAACGATAAAACTCGGCTCCACCGGCTTCGTCATTACCCAGAACACCAAAACTACCTCTTAATTTCAAGAAAGAAATCACATTAGAATCACTTAAAAAGTCTTCTTCAGAAAGTATCCAACCTGCGGTTGCAGAAGGGAAATATCCTACACGGTTTTCAGGTCCAAACCTGGTAGAGGCATCTCTACGTAGCATACCCGAAACCAGGTATTTTCCCTGGTAATCGTACTGTAGTCTTCCAAAGAAAGATAATTTTCTAACATCATATTTATAGGCGCTATTGTTCAAACCATCGTTTGTTCCGGTGGTAAGGCTTATATCTGCGAAATCCCACGAATTATTTGGAACATCGTAACCGGTTGCAAATAGACCATCTCCCCAGTTTCTTATTACTGTCATACCACCTGTAAAGGTTAGGTGATGTGTGTCATCAAAAGTGTTTTCGTAAGTACCAAAAAGGTCATACGTATAAGAATTGTCGTTAATTCTATTTTGATTTACCGTACTACGTACATTATTGAAAACCTTACCAGGACCATAATCTATAATCGGGGCAAAACTTTTTCCTTTAGAATTAGAAAGGCTATACCCAATTCTCGACGTAAAAGTCAACTCTTCTATTGGCATATAGTCAAGACTGAAAGATCCATTGAATCTATTCTGATCATAATCATTAAACGTATTCTCAATTTGAGAAAGCGGGTTAATAATTTCGTTTCCTAAAATACCGTTTACATCTTCCTGATCGCGATCAAAAGTTGGAGGAATGTTCAAAGCGTTGAAAAGTACAGATCCTAAACCATTTTCATTTATAGATCTCCTGTTTAAGCTGGTATAAATAGTATTTGCTGTAAATTTAAATGAATCTGAAATATCTACACCAATATTAAATCTTGCTGTACTTCTTCTAAAATCAGATTTTTCAGCTCCAATAATACCTTCCTGATCAAGATTTGAAACTCCAAAAGAATAAGTCACATTTTCTGAACCTCCATTAAGGGTAAGGTTGTGACTCATAATTGGAGCAGTTTCAAAAACCTCATCTTGAAAATCAGTTCCTTCGCCCAGTTCACTAACATTTGGAAAAGGTAAAGGCTGACCATTATTGGCATAGCTCTCATTTAAAAGTAATCCATACTCCGTAGCATTTAATAACGGAAGCTTTCTGGAAGTTTCCTGAACCCCTACGTAAGCATCATACTGAATTGTAGGAGCGGTATTCTTCTTCCCTGATTTTGTAGTAACCAAAACTACCCCATTCGCACCGGCAATACCGTAAATTGCAGCCTGTGCATCTTTAAGAATAGAAATAGACTCAATATCATTAGGGTTAAGGGTATTCAAATCTGCCTGGTAACCGTCTATAAGTACAAGCGGTCCATTTTCACTATTAGAAGCGATACCACGAATATTGATATTGATACCCGCTCCAGGAGCACCAGAAGAAGGAGTTACATTAACCCCTGCGGCTGTCCCCTGAAGGGCTTGCTCAATTTTTACTGGATTAAGCTCATCAATAGTTTCGTTTGAAATTGTTGAAACAGCTCCTGTTACGTCCTTCTTTTGCTGCGTTCCATAACCAATAACCACAACCTCTTCTAAAGCTTCAGAATCGGTTTCCAGGGTTACGTTTATTACTCTCTCGTCTTCGCCTACTGCAATCTCTTTAGGTAAGAAACCTACGTAAGAAAAAACTAAAACATCTCCTGCGGTAACATTATCAATAGTATAATTACCATCAAAATCGGTTACCACACCATTAGAAGTGTTTTTTACAATAATGTTTACTCCGGGGAGCGGGAGACCGGTGTCTGCTTCTTCTACAGTTCCCGAAACCGAAAAGCTTTGTGCCTGTATGGAAAAGGTTCCAATACAAAACAAAATTAGTACAAGTATTCTATTCATTTGTTGAGATTTTAATTCGAATTCAATTTATTAATTAATTGTTAAGTCCTTAGAAAAACCACCTTTACAATACTTCAACATTTCAATTTAAAGACGATAATTTTGTAATTTCTTTATTATAGGGCGCTATAACCGAAGATTACGCAGTTTTAGAAAAATAGCGCTGAAGTATTGAGTTTAGGGTAATTACCGCTAATGTTGAGGTGATGTTGAGGTAAAACACCCAAATGTTAAGTGCTTAAAACTCGAGGATGTACTCCACCAGACCCTGATCATGGTCTAAGTTCATCTTTTTACGCAATCGATATCGTTTTATTTCGACACTGCGCACTGAAATATTCAATAAAGGAGCAATCTCTTTTGAAGATAAATTCAACCTTAAATAAGCACAAAGCTTAAGATCGTTGGAAGTAAGGTTTGGATGAGCCTCTTTTACCGACTGCAAAAAGTCTTTATCGGCATTATCAAAAGCCTCTTTGAAAAATTTCCAATTATCCTTTTCAGCAATATTTTTATTTATTATTGATATTACTTTTTGAATGTCGTCTTCGTTATTTGCTGAAGTCAATTTTTTCTTCAGCTCATTTAAGAATTCGTTCTTTTTAATAAGGTTCATAGTAGAAGCGGCAAGTTCCCGGTTCTTAGATGCCATATCGGCCTCCAGTTTTTGATTTTGAAGGGTAATTATTTCCTGCTGCGATTCCAGTTGCTTAATTTCAAGTTTCTTTCGATTACCCTCTATCAACCTGTTTTGTTGCTTTCGGAAATACCCTGTATAAACTTTATGAAAAATAAAAACCAGCACGAGAAATAACAGAATATAAATAATAATTGCCAAGGTACTTGCATACCATGGCAGGGCAATACTGAACCCATAGGAAGCTACATTACTAAGTTTATTATTATACTGCCCACGTACCTCAAATACATAATCACCGGAAGGGAGATTTTTAAAACTAGCTTTTCCGCTATTCTGCCATTCACTCCATCCAGTACTAAAGCCTTTAATTCTATAACTGTATGCTGGCTGGTTAAGCTTCGAATAAACAGGAATACTAAATGCAAAGGTGATATTATTTTCAGCATTGGGCAGTACGAGTTCTTCCAGCTCTAAGTCATGATTTTTGAAATTATTCTCCAAACCAGAAGTTGAAACTTTATTGATTACAAGTTCCTCTATGTTAGGGAGATCTAGTGGCGTAGAAAAAATAGTATAACCTAAATTCGAACCAACAAGATATTCACGTTCCCCAATTAAGGAAATATTTTCAAATCCCTTGGCTATACTCCTATATTCTACAGGAATTGTAACAGATTTTGCATTTAATATATCCTGGAAAGCATCCCTCTTTACATAATTTAGCTTTTCCCTGCCAAAACTCCACCAGGTATTATCGGGTAAAACCTCAGATATACCAGTTATTCTCGGCTCTTTGATAAGGGCGTTTAAATTGTTTTCCTGAAGGAATTTATTTTTGGAAGGATCAAATTTATAAATTACATCTTCGGTAGAGTAATAAATAGAATCATTAAACTGAAAAACTTGTAAACCCATCCCGTCTTCATAAGATACGCTATAGTTTTCTTCGCTTTGAACTTTGCTGACTTCGGCATCTATTTTTAGTTTAAAGATACCTTTATGGTCATGCCCCACCCATACGGTAGAATCATTTTCTATCACGAGATTACGGGAAGAAAGATCGAAATTAGCTAAGTACTCTGGATCTTCCTGAAATTCTCCATCTTCCCAAAAGCTAATTCCATCGTAATGCCCATTAAGCAATCCATTTTTAAATTCTTTGATTTCCCAAACTCCCTGTCCGTCAAAAATATGAGTTGCAATATTTCCTTCTATGCTGAAAATGCCCCTATCGTGGCCAGCATATAAATTCCCGTTTATTTCGTTGATACTCCAAACCTGTCCACTTGTACCCGGAATAAGCTCATAATCTTTAGAAGTGTCGCTACTAACATATAAGCCCTGGTTGGTTCCTAAATATAAATGATCCTGAAACTGGTAACTTGAATATACCGTACCTACTTTTCCGTAAATGTCTGTAAACAATCGAAACGGACTTTTACGATTAATAAGCACCAGGCCATTATCCAGCCCACCCCAAATATTGCCGGCTTTATCTTCCATTATTGATAAAACGGTATTATTATTAATCACGGGTTGCAGCAATTGGTAATTTAAAGAACTTTCCAGATTATAAACATGCAAACCATTACCAATACTACCTAGTACTAATGTGTTGTCATCCAGCAATTGTGAAGTAAAAATACTTTCGCCTATTGGATAATTCTTAAAAGGAAAA
>DATFJA010000136.1:0-3315 GCA_035269545.1 Salegentibacter sp. | reverse complement strand
ATCAGTGTTTATCTCTACCTTAGAAACTCCTTTTATAAGTTTTTCAATACTTGCTGAACCATAATCTAAATTTAGATCTAAAGATTCGAAAACACGCCCTATTTTGGTACTTAAGTAATCACCATTGCCCACAATTCTTTTCGCTTTTTCTATGGTAATACTACCATAATCGCAATTAAAATCAAGTTGGGCTACTTTTTTAATCCTGGAATCGGTATAATCGGCATTTACATATAGTTTTCCGGCTTCTTCAATTTCGTATCCGCTGTAATCGGCATTTATTTCAGCATTCTTAACGTAACCTATATGGCTGTTTCGGGTATAATCAAAATTTAACTGATTCGAGTTTCCTCTTAATTCCCCAATATCAACTTTCCCGTAATCGCAGTTAATTTTAGCGTTACCTAACAGCCGGTCTATATAAATTCCGCCGTAATCATTTCTAATATCAACACTATGTTTTTCCGGAGCTTTTATCACATAATTAATCTCCATATTTACATTGTTAGAACTATTAAAAAGCGAGCTCCACCAGGATTGTTCTTCTCTTTTAAAATGGGTTTTCGCGCTCACCCCAGAAGATGATTGATTAAATTCTATATTAATTTCGTCTAACTTCTTTTGTACTTTTTCCTCATCGTCACCATTGGTTTTTATATTCACTTCTATCACCACCTTATTTTGGTTCCAGGTAGAAATATCTACATTCCCGTAGCTGTTATCGATAGTTAGCATATCGGTGGCGCTCACATTGTAAGATTTAGTGACTTTTTTGGACTTGGTATGCCGGCCGTTTAAATCGCCATTACAGTAACTTACCGCCGGAACTAATATCGCTAGCATTATGATGTTAAATATAGTTTTCATCGCTTCTATTTTTTAGGGATTTAATATTTTCTATTTGATCGAGTACTTGTTTTAAGAGATCTATTCTTTGCTGAAAATTGGAGATCATCGCATAAATTACACGTTCATCCTGCCCGCTATTTCGCAAGTCTTTCTGAAGTTTTTTATATTCTGTTTCCAGTTTTTCTAGCTGGGTTAAAGCATCTTCAACGATAGCTTCAGTTCCCGGGGCATTTTGAGCTTTTAAGTTTTGCAGCTCGGTTTCAATAAGCTGGGTGTAAAACTGTTTTGTTTCTTTCATTTGAGGAGAAACACTAGCTAAATCGCCTTGATTTTTATAGGAGTTTTCACTGAAAAATCCTGCAAAAACCATAAAAGCTATAGCAAGTATCGCAGCCACCGAGAGCATTGGCGCCCATAAGCCTCTTTTATTTGAGCCTTTAACTGAATTCCTGGAATGGCTATTTTGTTCTTCCAGCTTTTTCCGGAACCTTTCCTTATGCCCGGTGGCCGGTTCCTTATTATCGAAATCCAGCTCTTTAAAAAGCTCGTTTATATTATCCTTTTTCATAATTTTTAAATTGAAATAATCCAGTAAGTTTCTCACAGACTAATTATTTTCACCTGGTTTTTCCCAGTTTATGTGTCCGGCATCATACCGGTTTCATCTTTCAGTAATTTTTTTCTTAGACTTTCTTTAGCCCGTGAGATCGTTGTTCGGCAATTTGCATAGCTAAGATTTAAAATCTTACCAATCTCTTCGTAATCGTAACCTTCAATTAAGTGCAGCGTTAAGGCAACACGGTAATTTTCTTTAAGACTATTAAGCGTTCTTAAGATCTTTTTTACTTTTTCATCTTTTGAATCATTTTCAAGAATAATTCCCTCACTTTCATCTGCTTCGTTTTTCAACTCATCGTTATAGGTTACTTCATTTAATTTCACCTTATGGTTGAAGGAATTAATGCTTAGATTCACAACTATTCTTTTTAACCAGGCACCAAAAGTGGAAACTTCCTGTAAAGTGTTTATTTTTGAAAAAGCCTTCAAAAAAGCTTCCTGCATAATATCTTCTGCTTCGGCGGTATCTTTTACAATACGTACCGAGGTATTGTACATTGCCCTATAGTAGCGCTCATACACTTCCATTTGCGCGCGCTGATCGCCTTTTTGGCAACGTGCAATAAGATCATTAATATGTGTGATGGTTGGTGTCAATTAAAAAACTATCTAGTTTCTATAATAAAGATAGCCTTGATTTTGATTTGTTACAGTTTTGAGAAAAAAAATATAAAAAAGATGGTGGCACAGGAATTGACTACTTCTAATAGAAATTGCATAAAAAGCCGCTTAGAATACTAAGTTCAAGGCTTTACCGAAAAAGAAAAGATTAAGAACCATAAACTGTTTGTGACAGTTTGACCTAAAATAAATTATGGCTAAAACGAAATTAACAAGTTTTGACAGTTTGTCATTGCAAGATATAGATCAGGACGCAGATTTAATTCCTTTAATGACGCCGGAAGATGAAGAGGAAATAAACCGTGAAGAATTACCCGAAACTTTACCAATTCTTCCTTTAAGAAATACCGTATTATTCCCGGGAGTTGTAATTCCTATTACCGCTGGAAGGGATACTTCTATTAAATTGATCAATGAAGCGAACAACGATTCTAAGATTATTGGGGTGGTTGCTCAAAAAGATGAAGAAGTAGAAAACCCTACAGCAAAAGATATTTACCGCACCGGTGTTGTGGCGCGCATTTTAAGAGTATTAAAAATGCCTGATGGAAATACCACAGTTATTATTCAGGGTAAGAAACGATTTGAAATAGACGAGATTGTAAAAGAAGAACCTTACTTAACTGCGAGTATTAAGGAAGTTCCCGAGGCAAGACCTGAAATTGATAATAAAGAATTCGCTGCAATTATAGATTCCATAAAAGAACTTGCGCTTCAAATAATTAAGGGAAGTCCAAATATTCCAAGTGAAGCTTCTTTCGCTATTAAGAATATAGAAAGTTCTTCTTTCCTTATCAATTTTGTTTCCTCTAATATGAATCTTGCTGTGGAAGACAAGCAAAATTTACTGGAAACGAACGATCTTAAAGAGCGCGCCCTGGCAACTTTGCGACATATGAATGTTGAGTTTCAAAAACTGGAACTTAAAAACGACATTCAGAGCAAGGTGCAAAGTGATATGAGCCAGCAGCAGCGTGAATATTTTCTTCATCAGCAAATGAAAACCATCCAGGAAGAACTTGGTGGGGTTTCGCAGGAAGATGAACTAGAAGAAATGAAGCAGCGCGCCAAGAAGAAAAAATGGGGGGAAAAAGTACAGAAGCATTTCAATAAGGAAATTTCTAAAATGCAACGGATGAATCCGCAGGTAGCTGAATATTCCATTCAGAGAAATTACCTGGATCTGTTTTTAGACCTTCCCTGGAATGAATTCAGTAAGGATAAGTT
>DATFJA010000135.1:0-6331 GCA_035269545.1 Salegentibacter sp. | reverse complement strand
TTGGCTACTGTTTAAAAATGCCGCGGGAACTCCGTTAGCGGTAAGTCCGTCTACCTGGTCTTTCATCAAAGCGATAAGCGGTGAAATTACCAGGGTGATTTCAGGTAGTAAAATTGCAGGAAGCTGGTAGCAAATAGATTTACCGCCACCGGTGGGCATAATTACCAAATTGTCTTTGCCTTCAAAAACCGAATCGATGATCTTTTTTTGAAGCGGTCTAAAACTATCGTAACCAAAATATTCTTTAAGCGTATGTGAAACCCGGGTATTTTCCATAGCCACAAAGTTAGTTTAAACTAATAATTAGCAAACCCTGTTGTGTTTAAAATATGGGAAAACACTTATTTTGATGTTCCAGCTTCGAAAACTCTATTAAACTGAAAAAAATCCTTGCTATGAATTAGTGACGTTAGAGATCGAAAGCTACATAAGCCTCGTTAATAACTCTAAAGGATGCGTTTGTATCTCCAACATTTTCGAAAGCCTGATAATCTATCCAAACAAAACCATTGTCGCCCCAGCTTTCTCCCCAGGAGTTTACCACTTTAAAAGCACTAAATTCATCATTATAGCCAACCACTAACATCGCGTGACAGGTAACGTCTTCATAATCTACAGCGTGTTCCCGGTAAGCTGTTAGACCAAAACTATCGGTTATCCCAAATTCAGGAGAAAGCACTGCGCCGATGATTACAGGTTGTTGCTGGGTAAGCAGAGTTTTCATTTCGGCAATCATATTTTCTCCGCTTAGAGCTTTATAATCGGCTATCCTGGCTACTTCGGCAGCTTCAATAACAGCTTCGTCTGGTTGGGTAGTGCATTCATTTTCGAAATATGGAAAAATTTCCAGGGCTGCGACTCCTTGCTCTTCTATTAATGCAAGGGTTTCCTGAATAGAAGTTCCGCCACAATCATCGGAGGTAAGTTGATTGTAGGTGTAAGATGGACTTAAAAGATTTGCTTCAGAATAAGGTAATCCTGATTGAATTTTCTCCTGGAAAGATTTCATATAATAACTTGTTGCCCAGGAAGTGCAAGAGCCCAAATCCCCCTGATTGCCTACCGGCGGTAGAAATTGAGATAAATCGAAAGCTTCAGGTAAATTATCGGCAATGCTTAAATCTTCCAGTAAATTTTCAGTGTCTAAATTGTAATTTCCGTTACCGGTACATTCCAGCCCGGTGAAGTAAACTTCTCCATCTTCAGCAACAAACTGATTATCGGTTTCCTGTGGTATTTCAGGAATTTGAGGATTATTATTGCCGGAAGGATTTAAGTCGTCTCTATCATTATAACAACCCGCAAGGCTTAAAGTAAATGCAAAAAGTAAAAGGTGGAGTTTTTTCATAGCAAGTTCAGGTTGTTTGTTTTTCATATTTCAGCATCAATCTTTACACCAATTTAGTAAAGAATTAAAATTCTTTGGTATTAATACTTATCAACTTTAGAGAAACGATAATATTTTGGTACATTTTAATTTTAAACTCTTCCATTGAATACTAATAGTACTTTAAAAGAAATTAGATGCTGCACTAGAAAATATGTACATTTGCAGCCGCAAAAAATCATTATTATGAAAGCCGGAATTGTAGGATTACCAAACGTAGGAAAATCAACGCTTTTTAATTGTCTTTCTAACGCAAAGGCACAGAGCGCAAATTTCCCTTTTTGTACCATTGAACCTAATGTTGGAGTGGTGAACGTTCCAGACCCAAGGATTCAACGATTAGAAAGTTTGGTGAACCCAGAGAAAGTACAACCGGCGACCGTAGAAATTGTAGATATTGCAGGTTTGGTTAAAGGAGCCAGTAAAGGCGAAGGATTGGGAAACCAGTTTTTGGGAAACATCAGGGAAACCGATGCAATTCTACACGTTTTGCGTTGTTTTGAGAACGATAATATTGTGCACGTAGATGGTTCTATAGATCCTATTCGGGATAAAGAAACCATAGATATGGAACTTCAGCTTAAAGATCTGGAAACTACCGATAAGAAGTTGGAGAAAGTTAAACGAGCAGCACGTACAGGAAATAAAGAAGCACAAAAAGAACAGACAGCTTTAACTAAAGTGAAGGAAGGTTTGGAAGCCGGGAAATCGGTTAGAGCTATTGATCTTACCGAAGACGAAAGAAAAGAATTTATAAAACCACTGCAATTTATTACCGATAAGCCGGTAATGTATGTTTGCAATGTTGATGAAGATTCAGCCGTTTCAGGGAATGCTCATGTAGAGAAAGTTAGAGAAGCGGTAAAAGATGAAGGTGCAGAAGTCTTGGTACTTGCCGTAGGAACTGAAGCTGATATTACCGAATTGGACGATTATGAAGAACGCCAAATGTTTCTTCAGGATATTGGTTTAGAAGAACCGGGAGCTGCAAAATTGATTCGTGGAGCATACGAACTTTTAAATCTTCAAACTTATTTTACAGCTGGTGTTAAGGAAGTACGTGCATGGACTATTCCCGTAGGATCTACCGCACCCCAAGCTGCCGGTGTTATTCATACCGATTTTGAAAAAGGATTTATTCGTGCTGAGGTTATCGCTTACGAAGATTTTGATAATTTAGGAAGCGAAGCTAAAGTAAAAGAGGCCGGGAAAATGCGGGTAGAAGGTAAAGAGTACATTGTTAAAGATGGTGATGTAATGCACTTTAGATTCAACGTTTAATTTTCTTCAAAATTTTACGGAATAGTACTAAGATCACACTCAATACCTGGGTGGTTGATTTCTATTGTATTTGTAATTGCTGAAGATCTTTCCAGAATTATTTTAAGAGATTTTCACCTTTAAACCTGCATATACGCCAGATTTAACTAAGTATTATAAACTCTTCAATTTTTTTAAATTTTGTTTACCACTTGGTATTGCTAAAGCTGCATTGTTTTTTCTAATTTTAAAATTCAACTGAAAAAGAAGAGAAATGAATTTTAGAAAAAATCACAAAATATCAAAAAACACATCTGGTTTTATTAAAAAATCCGGATTAATTCTAATGATATCTGGTGTTCTGTTCGCCTGTAATGATGGTGATAAGAAGGAAGATGCAGAAATAGAATTTGAGCAGACCATGGAAGTGGAAGAAGATACGCTGTCTAACTATGCATATGAAAGAAATGCAGTAGCAGATTATCTTACTTATATTGATGGTGAAGACGAATACGAGGAAATGCAGGAAGAAATTGATCCGGAAACAGCCTTACAGAAATTTGCCGCTGCGGTTGCAGAAAGAGCCCAGGACTTTGGCATGAACGCCAGTGAAGAACTGGAAGCTATCGGAGACACTTTAAGCAATTCTGAGAATGCTATGAGTGCACAATTACAGACTGCAATTGCTTCTTTGGAAAAACTTCAGGAAAATTCTTATGAAGAACTTTCTGATGAGGTAGACGAGCTTAAGGCTGAACTTCAGGAAATAGATATGAAGTCGGATGATGCTAAAGATAAATTGAGATCTTTCTTTGCTAAAGCTGCCGATGTTATGGAGGAAATGGATGCCCCAATTGAAGAGGGCGCAATTGATAGAAATCCTGGTTCGATTGACACATCAGATTATAGTACCGGCCCAGATACTATTAAGGTAGATCAATAAAATTATAGGAAACATTAAAAGTTGAAGAGCCGCTAATTTAAGCGGCTCTTTTTTATTGCGTAAGTTTATTTCATTGATATATAATTTATGAAAGATAATTTTTCTTCCCAGTCTTCATCTTATGCCAAATATAGACCGGCTTACCCGAAGGCAGTATACCGGTTTTTGAGAGAGAAACTGGATCAAACTGAAAAAGCCTGGGATTGCGGAACCGGGAATGGCCAGGTAGCGAATGAACTTGCGAAGTTCTTTAAAGAAGTACTGGCAACCGATATAAGTCAACAGCAACTAGACAATGCGGTGATTCAGCCCAATATTCATTATTCTGTACAGCCTGCAGAGAAAACCAGCTTTCCAGATAATAGTTTCGACCTAATTACGGTGGCGCAGGCTATTCATTGGTTCGATTTTGAAGCCTTTTATAATGAAGTAAAACGTGTTTTAAAACCTAATGGCATTATCGCAGTGATAGGTTATTCTTTATTTAAAAGCAATCCTGAAACCGATGAGGTTATCCATAAATTCTATCGAAATATCATTGGTCCGTTTTGGGATGAAGAACGCCGGTACCTGGATGAAAAATATAAAACAATTCCTTTTCCATTTAAGGAGATTGAATCGCCTGTATTTGAGCAAGAATATCAATGGACGTTTAATCACTTGATTGGTTATTTAAAAACCTGGAGCGCCGTAAAACATTACGAAAAAGCGAACGGTGAAAACCCGGTAGATCTAATTGAGAATGAACTCAAAGCAACCTTTGGAGCTAAGAACAAAGTGGTGTTTCCCATACTTTTTAGATCGGGAAAACTTTTGAAATAATTTATTGAATTTAAGTGGCATAAAATATGATTACCTTCAGCTCGTTAATAAATGAACATATAGCTGATTAAAATTATTGATAATGAATAAATTAGGTTTTATTTTCCTGTTTGTTTCAGGAATGCTTTTTCAGAATATTTCGGCACAAAGCTTTGCTGATGACCAATCGGTAACCCAACAAGTCCTACAAGAGCTCAACCGTGAGCGCAGTTTACTAAGTCAGAATCTGGAATTTAGAATCAAGGAAATAGATTCTAAAATCAGCAATCTTGATGAAAGCATACAAAACACAAATTCTTCTGCAGTAAAGGTTGAAAAACTATTGGAGCGTGTTAAATTTCTTGAAGAGAGACAGGAGGAAATAGATAAAAATACTATTAGCGTTTACAAATACAATTATAGCTCGGCCGTGCTAAATTTAGCATCTATGGAGCGTGAGATCAAGCCCCTAAACCTCTTTAATGCTTCCCGGGAATTTTACGCGACTTTAGATCAGGTGAGTAATCCTATGCATTACGAAGGGTACCAAGAATGGTTTGGGCAGTTTAGAAAATTTGTGGAAGAGGAAAAGAAAAACGATGCCCGACTTTCAGCCTTGAGCCATATTTTAACAGTTACCGGCGACCTTGCTCAGGGCACTCCTTTTACGGGAATGTTTGCAGGAACTGTTTTTGATGGAATAGGCAGCTTCATAAACTCTCTTGGCTGGGGCGATAAAAAGCTGAAACAGCAAAGTACCGAAATGCTGAAACTAACCACAACTGTGGCGCAATTTACCCACGATAAAGATCTTATAGAAACCGAATGGGAGTCTATCAATAAAAATTTGGATGAATTAAAAGAACTACAGGAAAAAGCGATGCAGGAAAATTTAGTGCAAATCCTTGAAATAGATTTGAAGGAATTTGACAGAAATTTCACCAATGAAACCGATGCCAAAAAGCGAACGCAATACATCCTTGATATTTCTAAAATAGCCGAAAATAAAATTGCTCAGGAGAAGGCTAAAAACCCTGAAAACTGGAAGCAGGACTATCACGACCAGATGATCGCGGTACAGAACCTAAAAATCCGGTTTGGTACGATTACTTTCAGAATTCTTGAAAATCTAAAAAAATATGATTCGCTTATCAAGAAATATGAAGACGATGAATATTTAAAGACCAAAATTGCAGATCTAAAAAACAAGTTGAATACCGTACGAAACAGCTTTGAATCTACTTTTAATCCGCAAGAATACATTAAAGCTTCTAATGAGATGTATGTGGTGGAGTAGAGGTTCCCTCATAATTAATAAAGACTATCTGAAAATCTTTAAACGTCATCCTCGATTTAATTCAGAGCTTACCCCGATTTTTTATCGGGGATCCAAGATTCTCAGATAGTCTTTTATGTTTGTCTACTGCTTTAATTCAGGCAGAAGTTTTTCAATTCGATCTCTGGATCCTTCATATTGAGCCGGTAATTTCAGGCTACTTCCAAGTTCTTCCAGGTCTTCATCTCTTGTAAAACCGGGATTATCTGTGGCGATTTCAAATAAAACTCCGCCGGGTTCTCTAAAATACAGAGAGAAAAAATAATCGCGATCTATCTTTTCGGTTATTTGAAGACCTTTTTCCATGATCTTCTCGCGAAAATACATTTGGGTTTCTTCATCTTCAACACGAAAAGCAATATGATGATTAGTTCCACCGGCATTAATACCACGTTCCGCAGTAGGATCTTCGTGAATATCTACAATTGCAGCATTTTCTACCGCACTTGTTTTATATCTGTAAAAATTATCTTCTTTTTCTTCGAGTTCATAATCAAAGATATCAGTAAGAATTCCGGCCGTAGGTCCTACATTGTAAAGAGTAAGTGTAACACTATGAAATCCTTTTAAAGCAACATCGCTTTTAATTTCATCGGTTTCCCAG
>DATFJA010000134.1:0-2327 GCA_035269545.1 Salegentibacter sp. | reverse complement strand
CTTCCAGCTCAATTTCTTTTGCTACAGTAACACCATCTTTAGTTACGGTTGGTGCACCAAAAGATTTGCTTATTACTACATTACGTCCTTTAGGACCTAAAGTTACTTTTACGGCATTTGCCAATGCATCTACACCGCGCTTAATTCCGTCACGGGCTTGAATGTCAAACTTTATATCTTTTGCCATTGTTAGTTAATTTTGTCATTTCCGCGGGTGCGGAAATTATATTAATAATATTTTATTTTGAAAATTTCCCCGGGACCGGGGAAAAGAAGTCTTATACTATTGCAAGAATATCGTCTTCTCTCATCATTAGGTAATCTGTGCCTTCAAGTTTTAGTTCTGTACCGGAGTATTTTCCGTAAAGTACAGTATCACCAACTTTCACAGTCATATCGTGGTCTTTATTTCCTTTACCTACAGCTACAACTTTTCCTCGTTGTGGTTTTTCTTTAGCTGTTTCGGGAATGTAAATTCCAGATGCCGTTTTGGTTTCGGCAGCTTCAGGTTCAATAAGAACTCTGTCTGAGAGCGGTTTAATGTTTAGTCCCATTTTTTTATAAATTTATTTAGGTTAATTAATCTTTAAATAAGCGGTTAGACTTATTTCTAAAATTATGCCACCCCGTTTTTACTGCCAATTACCAACAAAAAATGCCAGCTTGTCATAAGCTGGCATTTGTATATTTTATAAAGATGAAGCGTTTATTGAGCGCTGTCAGATTCTGATGTTTGTCCTGGCATTTGTGCTGGTGGAGTAGCGGTATTCTCAGGCATTGCTTCTTCGTCAAAAACCCTTGATTCGCCGTAACCAGCATCATCCATAATTGTTACATTAGAAAGTAAAATAAGGACTAATAAAAGCGTTGCTAAGGTCCAGGTACTTTTATCTAAAAAGTCTCCGGTCTTCTTAACTCCACCTACTTGTTGTCCACTACCGCCAAAAGAGGAAGATAAACCACCGCCCTTAGGATTCTGTACCATAATTACCACTACCAGTAAAAAGGCTACAATAACTATTAATGCTAAAAAAATCGTGAATGTGCTCATTCTTGCTTTGTATTATTTTCTTGTAATTTTTCGATTGCCCGAATTTGGTCAGCAAAGAAACCACTTTTTTCGGGATTTTTCAAAATTAATATTTTATATGCCTGAATGGCTTTTTTATAATTTTTTTGCTCCAAATAAACCCGGGCTAAAGTCTCTGTCATCAAGGACTCCGGTGGGGTTGCGCTGGTTTCTGCAAGGTTGGATTTATTGGTGGGTTTGCCTGGTTTTATTTTAGGACTTCTGGATATAAACCTATCAATAAGCTCAAAATTTTTATGCTGAAGCTCTTCTTTTTGAGATTCCTCCTCTGCTTTTTCTTCTCTTTTTATAGGTTGGGCAGAAGTAAGTCTTAGCCACTCTGAAAAAGAATGTGATTCTGAAGCATCAAATTCCAGCGGTTCTCCTAACTTTAATTCATTATTAACCGTATCAGGTTCTTTTTGAACTTCAGCTTCTTTTCGCTTTTCTGAAAACAATTCGGGATCCATTACCTGTTCCGATTCCGATTGCTGCATTTTAATGGCTTCATCTATAGCCATACTTCTCCTGGCAAAAACCTCTTCGGGTTCAAATACCGTAATATTTCGCAATTGCTCTTCCTGATCCTGGATTTGCCTTGCAATCTTGTTCTGATTAAATTCTTTAGAAGTAATAAAATCAAAAAGTACACTTCTATTTGTGGTGTAGGCAGCGGTTCTCTTAAGCGCGCTGTTGTAACTGAATTCCTGGTGTTCCTTTAAACCTTTGAGCCTAACTGCCCGAGCTGCCTGGAAATATGGCGCTTTTTGAATTAGCTTTTCTAAAGCGGTGGTTTGTCCGGCGGTAATTCCGTCCGGTTGTTGCAGCAATTGTATGAATTCGGTTGCTTCCATAATTACCAATCGGTTAAAGCGGCATTAAAAATATCCTGGGTTAAACGAGTGTAAATTTCGTTTACCGCGGTTTCCAGGGTGCCTCCAACCAGCTGTGCGTTGGCAGGATAATCGTAATAAAAAGAGAATCGTCTTTCAAAATCTTTTTCGGGTTCCAAAGTATTGTAATATCGAACATTTACAGCAATGGTAAGTCGGTTTTGTGCAGCGGTATTCTCGGAAGTAGCGGTAATCGGTGCTACATAAAAGTCGATGATTTCACCTTCAAAAATTAGATCGGCGTTATTGTTTGCCAGACTTAAACTGGTTTGGTTTTGAATAAGATCCTGTAACTGTAAGGTAAAAGTTCTATCTATTCCAGGTTCAACTAAATCGGCCTGGTTTTGAAAGAAATTTACCTGAAA
>DATFJA010000133.1:0-13330 GCA_035269545.1 Salegentibacter sp. | reverse complement strand
TGACTTTCCTCTTTATATTCCCAGTTTCTTCCGGCATCGTTCTTACCGTAATCGTGATCATCCCAGGTGCCTAAAATTGGTGTGGTTTCCATTAATTTTTGATAATCGGGATGATTCTTCTGGATTTGGTAATCGGCTTGCAGTTCATCCATATCATCAGTATCGGCATAAATATTATCACCACCCCAAAGAAATAGATCTGGTTTCTCCTGCAAAATCGCATTCCATAATGGTTGGGCTTCATCCTGCCGGTTACAACTTCCAAAAGCAATTACATAATCGTAATTTTCAGCGGAAGTTTCAATTCCATTTTTGGTGGTTTCTGCATTGCTTCCGCAGGAAATAAAAAGAAAAAAGCTTATTAAGAGCGATAAAATTACCTTCATTTTTCGTTGATTTGTTGAATACAAAAATACAGATTGGTTTTTTAAGCCGATATTAATAAATTGTATATTTACTCGCTTTTGAGATTTAAAATAATCTTATACATCCTATTAGATTATTCATTTTTTCAACTTAATACCTTGCAGGCTGCTTCAGGGTATTTTATTTTATACTATGATAGAACAAGCAATTTTAGAGATCACCGCCGAACTTTCAGAGGCCAGGAATATTGTAATAGTACCGCACAAAGGCCCCGATGGTGATGCCATAGGTTCATCTTTAGGTCTTATGCATTTTTTAAAGAATAAGGGGCACGAGGTAGATGTGATTGCACCAAACGAATACCCAAGGTTTCTTAAATGGTTACCTGGGAATGAAGAAGTAATGATCTACGAAAAAGATAAAACCAATGCAGATAAGCTTATAAATGACGCTGATATTGTATTTGCACTAGATTTTAATCACTTAAACCGCTCGGGCGATATGCAGGAAGCATTAACTGCTTCCCAGGCTGTTTTTATAATGATAGATCACCACAGGGAACCATCTGATTTTGCAAATTATACCTATAGTGATGCTGAAATGAGTTCTACCTGCGAAATGGTTTATCACTTTATAGACAAACTGCGAGCTGTAGAAAAAATTACTCCTGAAATTGCAACCTGCCTTTATTCCGGAATAATGACTGATACCGGTTCGTTTAGATTTAGCGCTACCAGCGCCGAAACCCACCGTGTGATTGCTCAACTAATAGATAAAGGTGCCGTTAACCACGAAATACACAATAATATTTTTGACACCTTTAATGAAAACAGGCTTCAACTTTTAGGGACCGCTTTACAGAACCTGCGCGTAAAACCGGAATATAAAACAGCATATATTACTTTATCGCAGGAAGAACTGGATCAACATAATTTCCAAAAAGGGGATACTGAAGGTTTTGTAAATTATGGCCTTTCAATCGAAAATGTAATTTTTGCACTCATTTTCATTGAAAATAAACAAGAAGGAATCATTAAAATCTCTTTTAGATCTAAGGGCGATTTTAATGTGAATAAATTTGCCCGGGCCCATTTTGAAGGTGGCGGACACAATAATGCCGCAGGTGGAAAAAGTGAACTTTCTATGGAAGATACCATTGCAAAATTAAACGATATTCTTCCCGATTATAAAGAATTAAAAGGATGAAAAAAGCTTTAGTTCTTATAGCCATATTAGCAATAGCATCCTGTAAATCTCCTGAAGCAAGATATCCCGTTACTCAAAAATCGGGCTCGCATATTAGTGAATCGATAGTAAAAAACCAGGAATTGCTGGAAAAGGAAATAGCACAGATAAAAGCAGTAATCGCCGCAGATTCTACCAAAGAATACCAATCTTCACAAGATGGTTTCTGGTATACTTACAACCAAAAAAGTAAAGATACTGCTAATGCGATTAAACCTGAATTTGGTGATATTGTAGAGTTCGATTATAGTATTAAAACATTGGATGGAAAAGTTATTTATGCCGAAGGGGAAAAAGCTACCAGAACTTATGCTATAGACCAGGAAAAGTTATTTAGCGGTTTAAGACAGGGGCTAAAACTTATGAGAGAAGGAGAAACAGTCACATTTTTACTTCCCTCTTATAAAGCTTATGGATATTATGGTGATAAAAATAAAATAGGCACTAATTGGCCTTTAAAAACCAAAGTTACCTTAAACAAGATCATAGAAAAGGAAGAAATTCAAAATCAACAATAAGTTAAACCCAGGGCCATAAAGGGCCTTTTAATTTTTATACTAAATGAGAACCAGTAAATTTTTATTACTTTTTGCCATGGTATTTACCATGTTTGCTTGTAACGACGAATATCCCGAATTAGAGGATGGGATGTATGCTGAATTTAAAACCAATTACGGAACCTTTGTAGCGGAACTTTATTATGAGGCCACGCCAATTACCGTATCCAGCTTTGTTTCCCTAGCAGAGGGCACAAACAAAATGGTGGACAGCACACACAAAGGAAAAAATTATTACGACGGGCTTACATTTCACAGAATTATAGATGGATTTGTAATTCAAGGTGGTGATCCAACCGGAACCGGTAGCGGTGGCCCCGGTTATAAATTCCCGGATGAAATTGTAGACAGTTTGAGCCACGACTCTAAAGGTATTCTTTCTATGGCCAATGCAGGCCCTGGCACAAATGGAAGCCAGTTTTTTGTAACCCTCGCTCCAACCCAAAATCTTGATGGTAGACATACCGTTTTTGGTAAAGTTGTTAAAGGTCAGGATGTTGTTGATGCTATTGGAAAAGTGGAAACCGCAGAGCGTGATAAGCCTGTAAAAACGGTTACCATGGAAGAGGTTAATATCATAAGAAAAGGAAAATCGGCTAAAAATTTTGATGCTCCTAAGGTTTTTGAAGAAGAACTACAGGCCATAAAAGATAAAGAAGATGCCGAAGCTAAAAAACGCCAGGAAGCAAAAAATGAAAATGCTGAATATTTTAGCAGCCGTAAAGAAGATGCTGAAACTTTAGATAGCGGACTAAAAATTTATTTCGAAGAAAAAGGAGAGGGCGAAAAGCCTAAAACCGGTGAAATGGTAGAAGTTTGGTACGAAGGCTATTTTGAAGATGGTGATATTTTTGACACCAACAAAAAAGAGCTTGCAGATGAAATGGGACTTTTTAATCCAACCCGTGAAGCCCAGGGCGGTTATGCAAATCCAATGGTGGTACCTTACGGTCCTGATGCGCCAATGATTCCAGGTTTTAAAGAAGGTATTCAACAAATGAGCGTTGGAGATACCGCCTTACTTTTTATACCAAGTCATTTAGGATATGGTGAACGTGGTGCCGGCGGTGTTATTCCACCAAATACAGACCTTGTATTTAGGGTTGAATTGGCAGGGATTAAGAAGTAATTACCTGCATAAATTAAGAAAGGCTGTTTGATTATTAACCTTTCGTCATCCTGAACTGGTTTCAGGATCTAGTTTAAATTAAACTTAGAAGCTGAAATAAATTCAGCTTGACGAAAAGAAATATTTTCAAACAGCCTTTTTATTTTTCAATATTTCCGAATTATTTCTTCGGAATATTCTTTAAGACTTCTAATAAGAATTTCCAGTATTTCTGAGCTGAAGTAATACCGGCTCTTTCATCTGGAGAATGCGCTCCTCTAATGGTTGGACCAAAGGAGATCATATCCATTTCAGGATAATGGTTTCCAATTATTCCACATTCCAATCCTGCGTGGCAGGCTGCAACATCAGCTTTCTCGTTATGTAAGTTTTGATACAACCCATCAACCACTTTTAGTATAGCTGAATTCGGGTTTGGCGCCCATCCTGGATATTCCCCGGAAAGTTTCACTTTAAACTTCGCCAACTCAAATGTAGCTTCCAAACTATTAGCAAGATCATCTTTAGAAGATTCTACAGAAGATCTTGTAAGGCAATTAATTTTCACCTTCCCGTCCCCTACTTCTACGCTGGCAATATTGTTAGAAGCTTCTACTAAACCTTCAATATCCGGACTCATTCTATAAACCCCGTTATGAGCTGCAGAAATAGCCTTAACTACTTCTTGCTGGTCTTCAACCTTCATTACATTATTAGGAACTTCGGTTTCAGAAATTTCAATATCCATATTAGGCTCCAGCGAAGCAAATTCAGCTTTTATCTCCCGAACCTGCTGAATAATTTCGGTTAAAAAAGTTTCGGTACTGGATTTATCAATAACTACAATAGCTTCACTTTCACGAGGAATAGCATTCCTTAATCCACCACCATTAATACTTGAAACGCGCAAACCAAAATCACGATTAGCATCATAAAGTACACGCGCCATAATTTTATTGGCATTGGCCAGACCTTTTATAATATCCATCCCCGAATGGCCACCTCGCAAACCTTTAACTTTAATATGGTATCCTATAGAATTATCTGGGGTGTGTTCTTCCTCATAATCTCTTACCGCGGTAATATCTACTCCACCGGCACAACCGATACCTATTTCATCATCTTCTTCGGTATCCAGGTTTAAAAGAATATCTCCCTCAAGTAAATTAGAATCCAAACCTTTGGCACCTGTCATCCCGGTTTCTTCATCTATAGTGAATAAAGCTTCAAGAGCAGGATGTTCAATCTCTTTACTTTCTAAGATCGCCATCATACTGGCAACACCCAAACCATTATCGGCTCCAAGTGTTGTTCCTTTAGCTTTTACCCAATCACCATCTACATACATATTGATCCCGCTGGTTTCAAAATCAAAATCGGTATCGTTATTTTTTTGATGCACCATATCTAAATGCGACTGCAACACAATTGGTTTTCTATCTTCCATCCCGGCAGTAGCTGGTTTTCTAATCACCACATTCCCGGTTTCATCTACCAGGGTTTCCAGGTTAAGGTTGTTACCAAATTTTTTCATAAACTCAATTACCCGTTCTTCTTTTTTTGAAGGTCGTGGTACCTCGTTTAGATCAGCAAATTTATTCCATAAGATTTTCGGTTCTAATTCCCTTATTTCTTCATTCATTGTTTTATATTTTGGTCTTTCACAAAGGTATTGGTAATTAACAAAGATGGAAACTTTACAGGCTTTTTAAAACTAATTTAACCAATACGCACTGAGTGAATTAAGATTTTAAGCCGTGTTTTGCTAATAATTGTATTTTTAGATCGTGAAAAAAAAAGAACTTTATATTTTAGCATTCTTACTACCGGTGCAAATCGTATTTATCATTTTCCTGGCCGGTTACCCCGAGCTAGTTGAGAATTGGTACAGCCGGTTTCTATATCCGCAAATTTCAATGTTGATGCGTTACGGGCATGGCTTTTTGCCTTTTTCGCTTGGCGATCTCTTATATACCTTTATTGGAATTTTGATCGTACTATGGATAATAAGACGTTTTCAACAGAAATTTAGGAATCCCAGGTTTTGGGTAATTGATGCCCTGGCAGTTTTATCTATAGTCTATGCCAGCTTTCATATTTTCTGGGGATTTAATTATTACCGACTGCCCCTTCACGAAGCTCTGGAAATTGAAAATGACTATACTACGGAAGAGCTTTATTCTCTTTCTGAAATTTTAATTTCCGAATCGAATAAACTCCATAATCAACTCAGCGAGAATGATTCGGTTAGCGTGAAAATCCCTTATTCTAAAGATGAAATCTTTGAAAAGACTATCACTGGATACGCGAATATTAGCAAGACCTACCCTGAACTTACTTATAAAGGTGAGTCCCTAAAACGTTCATTATACAGCATCCCGCTTTCTTATATGGGTTTTAACGGATACCTGAATCCGCTTACCGGCGAAGCACAAGTAAATACACAGATTGTTTCTTATAAAATACCTACCACTGCCAGCCACGAAATTGGTCACCAATTGGGATTTGCTAAAGAAAACGAAGCGAATTTTATAGCCTGCCTAAGCACGATGAACCATCCTGATGCTTATTTCAGGTATTCAGGCTACACATTTGCCTTGCGTTACTGCCTGAGCGAATTATACCGAAGAGACCCTGAAAAATTTGAAATTTTAAAAGCTAAAATGAATCCCGGAATATTAGAAAATTACCGCGAAGTAGAAGATTTTTGGCTGGCTCATCAAAATCCTTTCGAACCCATTTTTCGGGCTTTTTATAACCGCTTTCTAATAGTAAACAATCAGGCCGATGGAATGAAAAGCTACAGCTATGTGGTAGCACTGTTGGTGAATTATTTTTCAGAAGAAAAGAACAGACTTTAAACTAATAATTCTTTAGGATTGAGAAAATAAGTTAAATATCCGCAAACAGTCATACTTTAAAATTTGGACGTCACCCTGTCCCGACGCTTCGGGATGTTTCAGAGCCTGCTCCGATTTCTGTCGGAGGTCTAAGTTAAATGTATTGACTGTTCGTAATAGATGCTGAAACAAGTTCAGCATGACTATTTATTCATAATTTTGGTTTAATGAGTCAAACAGACTTTAAATAAATTCTCACTTAGTTATTAAAACTAATTTCAGCTTAGTTATAATTTTCTTATTTTACGGCACTTTAAGTGCAAAACCACATTTAATTCAACTAAAATTTATGAAATTAAGACTATTACTATGTCTGGTATTTCTGGTCAGTCTACAAAGTAAGGCGCAGGAATACTTCCCAAAAAATGATGGGGTAAAAAATCCTCAAACTAACTTCACTGTATTCAAAAATGCTAAAATTCACGTAAGTCCGCAGGAAACTATCGAGAACGGAAGTTTCGTGGTAAAAGATGGTAAAATTACCGCCATCGGCAAATCGGTTAACGAACCTGCCAATAGTATAGTGGTAGACCTGGAAGGAAAAGAAGTATATCCTTCTTTCATTGATCTTTACAGTAGCTTTGGAATAAAGGAACCTAAAGAAGCCGAAAGAGGTAATGGCCAGCCACAATACGAGGCTAGCAGAGAAGGATATTATTGGAATGACCATATAAGACCTGAAACTGAAGCTGTAGAAGCTTTTAATTACGATGAAAAAGCCGCGTCTTCCCTTCACAAAGCCGGATTTAGCGTAGTAAACACTCACGTTCCCGATGGTATTATTCGCGGTACCGGAATGCTTGTAGCTTTAAATCCTGCCGGCACCGAAGGAGATCGCATTCTTAAAGATCGTTCGGCTCAATATCTATCTCTAGACAAAAGCAAAAAATCCAGGCAATCTTACCCTACCTCAACCATGGGGGCAATGGCTTTAATTCGCCAGGTTTATTTAGATGCAGAATGGTATGGAAAAGGAAAATCTGAAAACAAAGATTTAGCGCTGGAAGCCCTGAACCGAAATAAAAATCTCACGCAAATATTTGCCACCGATAATCTTCTTGATGCTTTAAGAGCCGGAAAAATAGGCAACGAATTCAACGTAGATTACGTGATTTTGGGAGATGGAAAAGAATACCAGCGTCTTCAGGAAATTAAAGAAACCGGGAGCACGTTTATAGTCCCGCTTAATTTCCCTGATGCTTACGATGTGGAAGATCCTTTTATGGCCGAACACGTGACTTTGGAAGAAATGAAAACCTGGAATCAGGCACCTGCAAACTTAAAAATGCTTGCAGAAAACAACATTCCATTTACCATAACTATGCACGACCTCGATGCTGAAAAAGATTTTAGAAACAACTTATTGAAAGCGGTTAAATACGGCTTAAGCAAAGAAGATGCGCTTGCCGCATTAACCACTACTCCCGCAAAAATTTTGGGAGAAGAAAATCGTTTGGGAACTTTAAAGGAAGGCGCCTGGGCGAATTTCATCATTACTTCAGGAGATTATTTTGATAAGGAAACCAGTGTATATGAAAACTGGGTCCAGGGAAAGAAGACGGTGATAAAAGAAATGGAAACCACCGACATTACCGGGACATATAATCTAAAAGTAGATGGAAAAGATTACGAGCTAAAAATAACCGGTAAACCGGAAGCACCTAAAGCAAGTGTGAAATCTGAAAACACAAAATTAGGCGCCAAGCTTAGTTTTTCTAATAACTGGATGAATTTGTTACTTTCTTCGGCAGATACTACAAGAACAGGTTTTACCCGTTTAATAGCTAAAACCGATGAAAATACTGAGGAAATTTCAGGAACTGCTTATTTAAGTGATGGTTCAGAAACGTCTTTTGTCGCGGTTAAAAAATCTTCAACAGAAATTACAGAAACAACTGAAGAGGAAGAAGAAAATGCTGAGAAAGATGATGACGAAGATAAAGATGAAGAAATCCGTGAAATTATGCCGGTAAGTTTTCCGAATAAAGCTTACGGATTTTCAGAAATGCCTAAAGAAGAAACCATTCTTTTTCAAAATGCAACGGTGTGGACCAATGAAGAAGAAGGAATTCTGGAAAACACCGATGTGTTAGTAAAAGATGGTAAAATTTCCAGGATTGGAGAAAACCTTAGGGCTGGAAATGCTCGAGTAATTGATGCTACAGGCAAACACCTTACTTCTGGAATTATAGACGAGCATTCCCATATTGCAGCTTCTGCCATTAACGAGGCCGGCCACAATTCTACTGCCGAAGTAAGTATGGAAGATGTGGTAAACCCTACCGATATGAATATTTACCGAAACCTTGCCGGGGGAGTAACCACAGTTCAGCTTTTGCACGGTTCGGCAAATCCAATTGGTGGTCGTTCTGCAATTTTGAGGTTAAAATGGGGGGAAAATGCTGAGGATTTAATCTTTGAAAATTCCCCTAAATTTATAAAATTCGCATTAGGTGAAAATGTAAAGCAATCTAATTGGGGAAGCCGCTCCAGGTTTCCACAAACCCGTATGGGTGTAGAGCAGGTTTTTACTGATTATTTCACCAGAGCTAGAGAATACGAAGAGGCGAGAAAAAACGATAAGGACTTTAGAAAAGATCTTGAAATGGAAACGCTCGTTGAAATTCTTAATAGCGAACGTTTTGTTTCAGCGCACTCGTATATTCAAAGCGAGATTAATATGTTGATGAAAGTAGCTGAAACTTTTGATTTTAGAATTAATACCTTTACACATATTTTAGAAGGTTATAAAGTAGCCGATAAAATGAAGGAACACGGTGCCGGCGGTTCTACTCTTTCTGACTGGTGGGCTTATAAATATGAGGTTAACGATGCGATTCCGTTTAACGCCCCAATAATGCATAGCCAGGGAGTTTTAACTGCTATTAATAGTGATGACGCAGAGATGAGCAGAAGACTTAACCAGGAGGCAGCAAAATCTGTAAAATATGGTGGTGTTTCTGAAGAAGATGCCTGGAAATTCGTAACATTAAACCCGGCAAAATTATTGCATATAGATGATCGTGTTGGAAGTATAAAAACAGGAAAAGATGCAGATCTTGTACTTTGGTCAGATCACCCGTTATCTATTTACACCAAAGCAGAAAAAACACTGATTCAGGGAAAAGTTTTCTTTGATATTGAAAAAGATAAAAAACTGCGGGAAGAAATCCAGCAACAAAGAAATAAGCTCATCACTCAAATGCTACAAGCCAAAAACAAAGGTTTAAAAACGCAACCGGTGACTAAAAAAGAAGAACAACATATCCATTGTAACCTCCTTGAGGAAGTACATTAAAAGAACAAATGAAGATGAAATATTTAGTAATAATTGCACTATTTACCTGCATAGGAAATTGTTTTGCCCAGCAAACTCCAGCTTCAAAACAATCTGAAGCAGTGACTATCGTTGGCGCTACCGCTCACCTGGGGAACGGAGAAGTTATTGAGAATAGCCTGATAATTTTTGAAGATGGTAAAATAACCCAGGTGATGGATGCCACGGCTACAAAAATGCAATACCGTGGCCGAATTATTGAAGCCGAAGGAAAACACGTTTATCCCGGCTTTATTGCGCCAAACGCAACATTAGGTTTGGTTGAAATCGATGCCGTTCGGGCAACAGACGATGAAGATGAAATAGGATCTATGCTTCCGCACATTAGAAGTTTAATTGCTTACAACGCAGAAAGTAAAATTGTTGAAAGTATGCGTCCAAATGGCGTGCTAATGGGACAAATTGTTCCTCGTGGCGGCAGAATTTCCGGAACTTCCTCCATTGTTCAATTTGATGCCTGGAACTGGGAAGATGCAGTTGTTAAAGAAGACGACGGTCTACATATTAACTGGCCAAGTAGCTTTGCCAGGGGACGCTGGTGGGCCGGTGAAGATCCGGGAATAAAAGTGAGTGAAGATTATCAGGACCAGCTTTCTAAATTAGAAGAGTTTTTCACATCAGCTAAGGCTTATTTAGCAGGAAGCAAAGAGAAAACTAACCTGGCTTACGATGCGATGAAAAATGTTTTTTCAGGAGACAAAAGGGTTTATGTTCACGTTGATGGTAAAAAAGAAATTCTTGATGTTATCGAATTCAAAAAAGACCAGGAACTGGAACATTTAGTTATTGTTGGCGGTTACGAGGCTCACAAGGCAATTGAAGATTTAAGGAAAAACAATATCCCGGTTTTGGTTCAGCGCCCTCATAAGACTCCGAACGAGGAAGATCACGATTATGACTTTCCATATAAATTAGCCGGAATCTTACATAACAAAGGCATCCTGGTTGCCCTTGAAAGCAGTGGTAGTATGGAAAGAATGAACACCAGGAACCTTCCATTTTATGCTGGTACCGCAGGTGCATATGGTTTAGGGAAAGAAGAAGCTCTTAAATTAATAACTTCTAATACAGCTAAAATACTTGGTGTAGATGATAAGCTTGGAACCTTGGAGAAAGGAAAATCAGCTACCTTATTTATCAGTGAAGGAGATGCTCTGGATATGCGGGGAAATATCCTAACCCACGCTTTTATACAAGGCCGACAGGTAAGTTTAGAATCTCACCAGACAGAACTTTACGAACGTTATATGAAAAAATACGATAGCGCAAGCAAGTAGTCGTATTTCTATAATTTTTATTGAGAGGTTAACAAATATACCAACACTGGTATTTTGTTGACCTCTTTTCTTTGCAATAGGTTTAAACTCCCTATTTTTACACCCATGGTTAAGCAAATTAGCAGCACGCAAAATAAAGAAATCAAACACCTGCTCCAACTACAGGAGAAGTCAAGATTGCGCCGTAAAGAAAGTGTTTTTCTGGTTGAAGGCCAACGGGAAATTCAATTAGCTTTAAAGGGAAAATTTGAATTGCAATCAGTTTATTTTTGTAGCGAGCTAATCGATCTTCAAGAAGTTGAAAAACTGACCTCCAAAGCAGTTCTAATTACCGAAATCTCTGAAGACGTATATGAGAAAATTGCCTACAGAAGTAGCACCGAAGGTGTTTTAGCTATTTTCAAAGCAAAAGAAAACAACCTTGAAAGCATTAAATTTGAGACCAAGAACCCCTTAATTCTTATCGCTGAGGCTCCTGAAAAACCGGGAAATATAGGTGCAATTCTAAGAACTGCCGATGCCGCAAAAGTAGATGCTGTATTTATCGCAAATCCAAAAACCGATCTTTACAACCCAAATATTATACGCTCCAGTGTTGGATGCGTATTTACCAATAAAATCGCTACGGGAAGCACTTCAGAAATCATTGATTTTTTAAAGGAAAATAATATTTCAATTTATGCTGCGGCACTGCAAGCTTCAAAACCATATTACCAAATAGATTACACCGCATCGGCAGCGATTGTTGTGGGAACTGAAGCAACCGGATTGAGTGAGGAATGGCGCGAAAATTCAACTCAAAACATTATTATTCCAATGAGCGGTGAAATTGATTCCATGAATGTTTCCGTTGCCGCAGGAATACTTATTTTTGAAGCTAAAAGACAGCGCGGTTTTTAAAAAAGAAACATTGAATTCCCTAGTTAATATTCAGCATTAAAAAAATAAGCCCTTGAATCCCCAAACCCTATTTTATATCATTATAGCCATTATTATTATCGACTTTATCATCGATAAAATTCTGGAAACTTTAAACGCGAAACATTTTGATGATCCGGTTCCTCAGGAACTCAGTGATGTTTATGATAAGGAAGAATACGAGAAGTCACAACGCTATAAAAAAGAACGATATAGGTTTGGAATCCTTACTTCCACCTTTTCAGTGCTACTAACTTTAGGTTTTATTATTTTCGACGGATTCGCCTGGGTAGATGATATTGCCAGGAAGTTTACCGACAATGCGATCCTGGTAGCGCTAATTTTCTTCGGAATAATTATGATTGGTAGCGATATCCTCACCACGCCTTTTTCCTGGTATAGCACTTTTGTGATTGAGGAAAAATATGGTTTTAATAAAACCACCAAAAAAACCTTCTTCCTGGATAAGATAAAAGGCTGGTTAATGATGGCTATCCTTGGCGGTGGAATCCTCGCCCTTATCGTGTGGTTTTATCAATTTGCAGGCAATGATTTCTGGTGGTATGCCTGGATTCTCGTAGCTATTTTCTCGGTATTTATCAATATGTTTTACGCGAAACTTATTGTACCCTTATTCAATAAACAAAGTCCATTGGAAGAAGGTTCTCTGCGAACCAAAATTGAGACCTATGCAGCAAGTGTAGGCTTTACGCTGGATAATATTTTTATAATCGACGGGTCCAAAAGAAGCACAAAAGCCAATGCTTATTTTTCAGGATTTGGAAAAGAAAAGCGTATCACACTTTTTGATACTTTAGTAAAAGACCTGGAAGAAGAGGAAATTGTGGCGGTACTGGCGCACGAAGTTGGGCATTATAAAAAGAATCATATCCTTGTGAATTTGGCCGCTTCCGTTTTAACCACAGGTTTTACCTTGTGGCTTCTTTCGTTATTTGTAGGCAGCCCTGCCCTATCACAAGCCCTGGGAGTAGAAGAACCCAGTTTTCATATAGGCTTAATTGCTTTCGGGATACTTTACAGTCCTATTTCAGAAATCACGGGGTTATTAATGAATTATTTATCCCGAAAGTTCGAATACCAGGCAGATAATTATGCGAAGAAAACTTATGGTGCCGGCCCTTTAATTTCAAGTTTAAAAAAACTGAATAAAAACAGTTTAAGCAACCTTACTCCTCATAAAGCTTATGTTTTTATGCATTATTCCCATCCTACCCTTTTGCAACGCTACAGGAATTTAAAGCGGGGGTTGTAGTTGTTTCTTTACAATCTTAATTGTACTTTTAAATTATGACAGATGCCGCTATAGAAAAAGAAAACAAACAAATTGCAAGGCAGTATAAAGAACTGCTGCGCATAAGTTACCGCAGCTTAAATGATGATGATAAAAAGCAAATAAGAAAAGCTTTTGATACTGCGGTAGAAGCGCATAAAGATCAACGCAGAAAATCTGGAGAAGCTTATATTTTCCACCCAATTGCGGTAGCCAAGATTGTGGCGTCAGAAATTGGTTTGGATTCCACTTCAATTGTTGCAGCACTCTTACACGACGTTGTTGAAGACACGATTTATACGCTCGAGGATATCGAAAGGATGTTCGGAAA
>DATFJA010000132.1:0-10960 GCA_035269545.1 Salegentibacter sp. | reverse complement strand
TGCTTCAGACAAAGATGCCGAAAGCAACGACAAAGATTATGTATTCATTCATTTTATACTTAATAATCTCCCACGAGGTTTAATAGGCTTACTGCTGGCCGTAATCCTTTCTGCAGCCATGTCTTCCACCGCTTCAGAGTTGAACGCGTTATCCTCCACCACATCCATAGATCTATACAAAAGAAGCCGGAGAACAGAACAATCTGATGAACACTACGTAAAGGCTTCCAAGTGGTTTACATTGCTTTGGGGTCTTATAGCCATCGCGTTTGCAAGTTTCGCCAATCTGTTTGATAATCTTATTCAGCTGGTAAATATTATCGGTTCTATTTTCTACGGAAATGTTCTGGGTATATTTTTACTCGCATTTTTTATAAAAATCGTAAATAGTAATTCGGTTTTTATCGCTGCTATAATCACTCAAATTATAATTATCATCATCTTTAAATTTGATGTGATGCCCTATTTATGGCTTAATTTGGCAGGATGCCTGCTCGTTATCGCACTCGCTTTAATTCTGGAATTATTTATAAAAACACCAGAACACAAAATCAAAAAGTCATGAAGAAAATAAAATGGGGTATTCTTGGTCTCGGAAAAATAGCCAAAAAATTCGCTACGGGATTAAAAGACGTAGAGGATGCAGAACTTTATGCTGTAGCAAGCCGATCCAAATCTAAAGCAGAAACTTTTGCCAGAGAGCACAATGCTACCAATTTTTTTACAAGCTACGAAGCGATGCTTAAAGACGAGGAATTAGATGTAGTTTATATCGCAACACCGCACGTTTTTCACCATCAACAGACCTTACTGTGTTTAGATCATAAAAAAGCGGTACTATGCGAGAAACCTTTTGCGATCAATAAAAAACAAGTTGAAGAAATGATCGCCAAAGCCAGAAAAGAAAAAGTATTTCTTATGGAAGCTATGTGGACACAGTTTCTTCCACATTTCAAGTTTGTAATTGACTTAATTGAATCTGAAAAATATGGAAAGATCAAAAGCCTCAAAGCCGATTTCGGTTTTCCTGCACCGGTAGATCTGGATAAAAGACTTTATAATAAAAACCTGGGTGGCGGAAGTTTACTGGATATTGGAATCTATCCAGTTTTCATGGCGATGAGTGCATTGGGAACTCCCGAGAGTATTCAGGCAAATGCTAAATTCAGTGAAACCGGAATCGATAAGGAATGTGATATGGTTTTTAAATATAAAAATGCTGTTGAGGCCCAGTTGGGAAGCTCTATTTTGAAACATACTCCTACTGCGGCTATAATTCAGTTCGAAAAAGCCACAATTACACTCAATCCCAGTTTCCATAAACCCACAAATGTGACCATTAAAACAACAGATGGTGAAGAAACCAAAGAGTTTGTGGTGAACTCTAACGGTTATAATTTTGAAGCCGAGCACGTTCAAAAAATGCTACTGGAAGGGAAAACCGAAAGCACCGAAATGACCTTCGCTAAAAGTTTAGATTTAATTGAGTTATTGGACAAAATTAGAGATCAGATTGGTTTGGAATATTAAAATTGATAGCTCTGCAATTCATATTTAGCTAGTCTTAGACCTCCGGTAGAAATCGGAGCAGGCTCTGAAACAAGTTCAGGGTGACGATAATTTACCGCCGAAAACAAAAAACCCCACAAATCTAAATGACCTGTGAGGTTATTTTATATAAAAATTCTTAGAAATTAAACTTCTACCTTCTTGGTAGTTTTCACTTCTTCTCCTTCTTCGCTTTCAACTACGGCTAAATAACGCTCAGCATCTAAAGCGGCCATACAACCGGTTCCTGCTGCAGTTACTGCCTGGCGGTAAATCTTATCCTGAACATCTCCAGAAGCAAAAACTCCAGGAATATTGGTTTTAGTAGATTTTTCCTCCGTAATTAAATAACCGGTATCGTCCATCGTTAATTTACCTTTAAAGATATCGGTATTTGGTTTGTGACCAATTGCTATAAATAATCCGGTGATCGCAATCTGCTCCTTTTCCCCGGTTTCTTTATTTAGCATTCTAAGGCCTTCTACCACTTGTTCACCAATAACTTCATCTACTTCTGTATTGTAACGAAGATCTATATTCTTAGTGCTGTTTACACGGTGTTGCATGGCTTTAGAAGCACGCATCTGGTCACCACGCACTAGCATGGTTACTTTGTTACAAATATTAGCCAAATAAGTTGCTTCTTCGGCAGCAGTATCTCCACCACCAACTATAGCAACATCCTGACCTTTATAGAAAAATCCGTCACAAACTGCGCAAGCTGAAACTCCACCACCACGTAAACGTTGTTCACTAGGTAAACCAAGATATTTCGCGGTAGCCCCGGTAGAAATAATTATAGTCTCGGCCTCAACCCAGGTAGAATTATCTATACAGGCTCTGTGAATTCCGCCGGTTTTATCGCTAAGTTCAACTTCGGTCACCATTCCCATACGTACCTGTGTTCCAAAACGTTCGGCTTGCTTTTGCAGGTCCATCATCATTTTTGGTCCATCAACACCATCTGCATACCCAGGAAAGTTATCCACCTCGGTAGTTGTGGTTAATTGCCCACCCGGCTCAAGTCCGGTGTACATTACAGGTTTAAGATCGGCTCGAGATGCATAAATTGCTGCGGTATATCCCGCAGGACCAGATCCTATAATTAATGTCTTTATTCTTTCTATTTTATCACTCATTTTATCTTGTTTTTCTCTCTTACAAAAGTAGTAACTTTAGCTATAAACTTACATGAATCTCATTAAGATTTACTATTTAGTAATAATTCCAAGGTATAGACTTCATTCCTAAAATAAAAATTACCGGCTTCTCATAATTAACTATACCTTTGTCTTGAAATCTCTATCGGGAAACCCTTAGAAATTCAGGATAAACTATTTAATTTCGGGGAAGTCCTCGAAGCTTTAAAATCTCGATTGTCGAGTAAATGGAACTTACTTTATTCAATATACTTGATGTTTTGGGAACCATCGCCTTTGCTATCTCCGGTGCATTGGCGGCTATGGACCGTCGTCTTGATCTATTTGGCATCTTCATTATTGGTTTTGTCACCGCTATTGGTGGCGGTACTCTCCGTGATACTTTAATTGGAAATACACCTGTCACCTGGATGGAAAATACTATCTATATTTATCTAATTGGCGCTGTAACCATTCTTGCCATTATTTTTAGAAATAAAATTAATTATCTTAAAAAATCCCTTTTCCTTTTTGACACCATTGGTCTGGGAATATTCACTATAACCGGTGTCGAAATAGGCATTAGGAACAACCTTGATCCCATAATTTGTATCGCGCTTGGCGCGATGACGGGTACCTTTGGAGGCGCCATACGGGATATCCTTTGTAACGAAATTCCCGTAATTTTCAGAAAGGAGATCTATGCAACTGCCTGTATTTTTGGCGGACTTGTTTTTGTAATTATGCATAATATGGGAGTAAACCAGGATATCATTTACCTTACTACCTCGTTGATTGTGATCTCAATTAGGTTGGTTGTTGTAAAATATCATATCTCGCTCCCCTATTTCTATATTTCTTCTGAAAGGTAAACTACTTCGAAGCGAGCTCACGAAGCATTACGATTGGAAAATACAATTTGATTTCGAGGTAAGCCTCGGAGCATTTAGTCTCGATTATCGAGTAAAAAATAGCTTTCCATCCCTCAATTGCTATAATTAATGCGGAAGTTTCTTCCGAAGCAATCCGTATAAAAAAGTACCCAATAGCGATCCTGCAAATACAATCAATATTGGCATAAAACCAGCTCCTATCAAGGTAAAGATCGGTCCCGGGCAGGCACCGGCAAGCGCCCAACCTAAACCAAAAATAATTCCGCCATACATATAACGGCTAAAACTTTTTTCCTTCGGAATGAATGTTATTTGCTGACCGAAAAAAGATTTAATATTTTTTCGTTTAATAATTTGAATTCCTATTACTCCTATAAATAAAGCTGAACCTATAATTCCATACATATGAAATGACTGAAACTGAAACATTTCATAAATCCTGAACCAGGAAGCAGCTTCAGATTTAAACATGACGATTCCAAAAAATATACCTATCAATAAATATCCTATACTTCTCATAAGTTTAATTTAAAATATTATCGGAAATAATAAATGTACCATCACCAAACCACCAATAAAAAAGCCTACTACAGCAATTAGTGAAGGTAATTGCAAATTACTAAGTCCTGAAATTGCGTGCCCTGAAGTACAGCCTCCGGCATAACGAGCTCCAAAACCGATTAAGATTCCTCCAACCAGTAAAATTATTAAAGCTTTAATACCGCCAACGGCTTCCCAGGTGAAGAGTTCAGTAGGGAGATAAGCTTCTCCTGCGCTCTTGAAGCCCAGTTCCTGGAGCGTATTTATGGTCTCAGGATTTATTGCAACAGAGAGATCATTACTTAAAAAATTTGCACCAATAAATCCGCCAATAATGGCACCAATGACTACAATAAGATTCCAGCGTTGTGTTTTCCAGTCAAAATCGAAAAAATCAGATCTGGAATCAGCGCCACAAAGCGTACACATCGTTCTAAGGTTTGAAGACATTCCGAAACCTTTTCCGATAAAGATGAGCAAAAACATTATTAAAGCTATAAGTGGACCTGATACATACCAGGGCCAGGGCTCAAAAATCCATTCCATAGTTTTTTATTTTTTTCGAAGGGCGAATTTACTGGAATTTTTCCAGCAAGCCAGTAACAATTGTTACAGCTTTCATAAGACCTTAAATGATATAAAAAGTCTTATAAGATAAGGTATTATAGCTAATGTGAAGCTTAATTAAAGTATGATTTTAAATTCTCGAGCACCTTTTTAGATAGGCGCTGCTCAGTTTCGGCGCTCCAACCTGCACTTTTCTTATACGAAATAACTCGATTTTTTTCTTTTGTAGCATCGGAAAGAGAAGCGCTACCATCGCCATCAAAAATTCCAAAATTACCTTCAGCATTTATCCAGTTTACAAAGGCTTTTTCTTCAAAAGGAAGCCCTAAGGAGGTATTGATTAAAATTTTCCCTAAACCAAAAGTTTCAAATTCCTCTCCTTCCAGCAATTTGGTATTCTTTGGCAGGTGAAGCGAGATGATTTCTGAAGTTTTCAGTAAGTTATTTAATGACAGATATTGAAGTCCTTTAGCTTCCCAATCTTTCTTTCTAGTTCTGCTAAAATAATAAACATCTGCTCCCAGTGGCAATAATGCCCTGGCTAACAGTTGTCCTGTAGTTCCCAAACCAATTATTCCAATCTTCTTACTAGTGAGTTCCACCGGCATTTTTTGCCATTGATATTCACCAAACCCATGAAGTAATCGAATTAATTCTGAAATTATAAATTCTATTACCCCAGGATCGCCATAATCAAAAATTCCTTTTACCGTAATTCCTTTCTCCCTTGCAAAATCTACGGCTACGTTCGCCGATTCATCATCATAAAGACTGCAAGCCATCCCAATGTATTTGAGATGGCTGCATTTTTCAATGACATTTTTAGGAATTTGGGTTCTCCAGGAAACAATTATCGCTTCAGCATCACCAATTCTATCTATAAGTTCATTTTCAGAATCTGGACTTTCTCTGTAAACTTCAACCTCAGCTTCACTATATTCCTGCAATTCTTTTATGGCCCATTCCTCCAGTTTAGTGTGATCTACGCAAACAATTTTATTGAATCTTTTTACTCCCATTCTGGCAGTACGGTTTCATCATAAACCTGGTTCAATAATATCCCATCTTCATGACTTTTTTGAGAGATTTCAAATTCAAGTTCTAACTTTTTCCTTTCGAATTTCATATTTGATATAGTAGTATCCTGCACTTTTTTTTAATTTTTAAGTTATTGTAGTAAGATGATCGCAAACAAATTATTCTATAAAGGAATATTCCCGTGTTTACGCTGCGGTCTAAGAACCTCTTTATTTTCCAACATACTAAAACCCTTTAATAATTTTCTTCGGGTTTCTTTAGGCATAATCACTTCATCTATAAAACCACGTTGAGCGGCTTCAAAGGGATTAGCAAAAGTTTCTGCATATTCAGCTTCCTTCTCAGCTAATTTTGCTTCACTATCTTCGGCTTCTTTAATTTCTTTTCTAAAAATAATTTCACTGGCACCTTTGGCTCCCATCACCGCAATTTCGGCTGTAGGCCAGGCAAAATTAAGATCGGCGCCAATATGCTTGGAATTCATCACATCGTATGCCCCGCCGTAAGCTTTTCTGGTAATTACGGTTACTTTGGGTACGGTGGCTTCACTAAGCGCGTAAAGTAATTTAGCACCATTTAAAATAATCCCGTTCCACTCCTGATCTGTTCCGGGTAAAAATCCTGGTACATCTACCAATACCAATAACGGGATATTGAAACAATCACAATAACGTGTAAAACGAGCGGCTTTTTTAGAAGAATCTACATCTAAAACTCCAGCCAGACTCATTGGCTGATTGGCAACTATCCCAACACTTCTTCCGCCTAATCGCGCAAAACCAACAATAATATTATCGGCATAATCCTTATGAATTTCGAAAAATGAATTTTCATCGATTATTCCCTTGATTACCTCGTGCATATCATAAGGTTTCGTAGAACTATCGGGTACAATTTTATCAAGCTCTTCCCTTATTTCATCTCCTAATTTGTACGGAAGCTTTTCCGGTGCCTTTTTATTGTTTTGAGGCATATAACTCACTAGCTTCTTTATGTCTTCAAGGCAGGCAATATCGTTAGAAGAAGTGATGTGCGTCACTCCAGACTTTGTCGCGTGGGTAGAAGCACCACCAAGTTCTTCAGAAGTAACTTCCTCATTTGTTACCGTTTTTACAACGTTAGGGCCGGTCACAAACATATAACTGCTCTCCTGGACCATAAGTGTAAAATCTGTCATTGCCGGAGAATAAACAGCACCACCGGCACAAGGGCCCATTATTGCTGAAATTTGCGGAATAACACCCGATGCCTTTACATTTCTATGGAAGATATCGGCATAACCACCAAGCGATTTTACGCCTTCCTGAATTCTGGCTCCACCTGAATCGTTTAAACCGATCATTGGCGCTCCAACTTTTACGGCGAGATCCATCACTTTACAAATTTTCTCTGCGTGGGTTTCAGATAAGGAACCCCCAAAAACGGTAAAATCCTGGGCGAAAATATAGACCAATTTTCCGTTTATGGTCCCGTAACCGGTTACCACACCATCGCCATAAAATTTTTGATCTTCCATTCCAAACCCGGTAGTCCTATGGGTTACCAGGATCCCGATTTCTTCAAAAGAACCTTCGTCCATTAAATAATCAATACGTTCGCGGGCGGTAAGTTTCTTTTTCTCGTGTTGTTTAGCTATCCGTTTTTCCCCACCACCAAGGTGCGCCTGTTTAATTTTATCCTGTAACTTTTCTATATTCTGACTCATCAATATTTTTTTTACTCGATCATCGAGATTTAAATACTCCGAGGCAAGCCTCGAAATTCAAAAATTTTTCCATTTAATTCCCCGTGAATATATCTCGAGGCAATTTACTTCAACTTAAAAAAGATTGGAACATTAGTTTTGAGGTATACGCAATTGCTGCCTGTCTTCCAGATATTTTTTTAAGGCCACCAGGGCTGCAAGTTTTGCTTCTTCCTGTATTTCATCTTCAAGTTTTTCGGCGGAATAATACTTCTTTACAAAGTGTGTATCAAAGTTTCCACTTCTAAAAGCTTCGTGTTCAAAAACAAACTTTCCAAAAGGAAGTGTAGTCATTACACCTTCAACTTCATATTGCTTTATGGCTTTTATCATTAATTGAATCGCTTCTTCACGGGTTTTCCCGTAAGTAATCAACTTCGCCAACATCGGGTCGTAATAAATAGGAACTTCCATCCCCTCTTCAAAACCATTATCTACCCGAATATTATCTCCTTGTGGAATATTGTATTTTTTTAGCTTCCCAACACTTGGCATAAAGTTATCCATAGGATCTTCAGCATAAACACGAAGTTCTACCGCGTGGCCTTTGATCTTTAGATCTTCCTGCAGTAGTTTTAGCTTTTCACCTCTTGCAATTTTAATTTGCTGTTCCACCAGGTCTATACCGGTTATATATTCGGTTACCGGGTGTTCAACCTGCAAACGTGTATTCATCTCCAGGAAATAGAAATTTTTATTTTCATCGAATAAAAATTCTACTGTACCGGCACCAACGTAATCACAGGATTTCGCCACCTTTACAGCTGCTTTTCCCATTTGTTTACGCAGCTTAGCATCCAGCACAACCGATGGCGCTTCTTCTACTACTTTTTGATGTCTACGCTGAATGCTGCATTCCCGCTCAAAAAGATGAAAGTAATTGCCGTGAGCATCGGCTAATACCTGGATTTCTATATGTCTCGGAGAAGAAACGTATTTTTCGATAAAAACCGAACCATCTCCAAAAGCAGATTCAGCTTCGCTAATAGCACGCTTCATTTGGTCTTCGAGATCCTGCTCCTTTTCAACAATACGCATTCCTTTTCCACCACCACCGGCAGAAGCTTTTATTAAAATAGGAAAACCGATCTCTTTAGCAATTTTTTTGGCTTTTTCAGGATCGACGATAGCTTCGTCAATACCGGGAACCATTGGGATATCATAGGCTTTTACGGCATCTTTAGCAGCGAGCTTACTTCCCATAATTTTAATGGCTTTAGAACCGGGACCAATCCAGGTAATACCATTCTTCTCTACGTTTTCGGCAAAACCGGCATTTTCACTTAAAAAACCATACCCGGGATGAATCCCGTCTACACCTAATTCTTTTGCTACTTCGATTATTTTATCGCCTTTAAGGTAAGATTCGTTAGAGGGTGCTTCTCCAATACAAACCGCCTCATCAGCAAATTTCACATGGGGGGCATTCCTATCGGCTGTAGAAAAAATGGCTACAGTTTTGATTCCCATTTTTTGAATGGTTTTCATTACCCGAAGCGCGATCTCTCCCCTATTGGCTACTAATATTTTATTCATTTTTTCGTTGAATTTTGATTGTTATTAATTGAATTATTCCATTTCAATTAATAACTGATTCTTTTCTACTGTATCCCCTTTTTTGATCGATACAGATTTAACCACTCCATCCCTGGGAGCAGTAAGTGTGTTCTCCATTTTCATCGCTTCCAGAACAAGCAAATAGTCGCCTTCCTGCACCTCAGAACCTTCTTCTACGTTTACTTCAAGAATAAGGCCCGGCATTGGTGCTTTAATGTCATTGATCATTTGTGCATTCCCGAGGGAAAGTCCCATATCCTCAATAAGCAAATCCAGCTCATTGGAAATAGCTACTTTATAAGTATTGGAATTGATCTTTATATCGTATTGTCGCTGAAGAAAATTTTCGGTAAAAACCTCAGCTTTAAAACTGCGATTTTCCTTTAGGAGGTGATAATGTTTATCTGCAATTTGCTGTGTATCTAAAGAGGCTATTTGGTCTTTGGTGAATTCAAATTCAAATGAATCGTTTACCTTAACCTTATATTTTTTTTCCATATTTCTTTGTTTTCAAATCTAATTTGAAGCTTGTTCTGTAAATATAGAAAATCGTTTGAAACTAGTTTTAAGATTTATCAGAATTACGGGTTATAAATTCACAAAAAATTAAAATAAAGCTGAATTACATTTCTTATTTTAGAGTTAAACTAAAAAACTAATAATTATGAAAAAACTATTTATAACAGGTTTGCTAGTATTCTTCGGAATTAGTCTTGGGCATGCCCAGAAATCTGAGCTACCTGAAATGGTATCGGCTTATATTTCACAACTTTTCCCGAATGAAAAAATTAAAAAAGTAGAAGTTGATAAAGGAGATAGGTGGGAAACTTATGAAATTGAAATGTCTGGTGGTACCGAACTTAGTTTTAATAGGAATAACCAGCCTACTGAAATAAAATGTAAAAACGGTATCCCTGCTTCTGCAATACCTCTTAATATTGCAGGTTACCTAAATAAGAACTATCCAAATATTAAAATTGTTGAATATGAAATGGATGAAGAAGGACACGAAGTTGATCTAGCAAACGGAGATGAACTGGAATTTGATTCGGAAGGTAATTTCGTAGAAATGGATTAAAAAGTTTTGTTTTCATTTAAATAAAAAAATCCCCTTTGATAAGTATTCAACGGGGATTTTCTACAAATAAACTACCTGAATTTAGTCTTCAATAAATTTCTTAATCGCTTCACTTAAATCGTAAACCCGGGTGTTTTTAAATTTATTTTCAAGAATACTACTTCCAGCAGAAGAACGATAACCTCCGGCACAATGCACCATAAAAGGCTTGTCATCTGGGAGTTCATCGGCACGATCTCTTAGTTCGTTTAAGGGAATTGTTTTGGCATCCCCAAAAATCTTACCTTCTGCCAATTCACTAGCGTTTCTTATATCTACAATGGTATACTTATCTTTATTCTCCTTGAAATCTTCGAGGCTGAATCCATCAGAGGATATTGAAACCTCTTCAGATAAGGTAATTACAGCTTTAATTTTCTTTTCATAACCTATTTTCGCTGTACGCTCCAACAATTCATCAATTTGATTCACGCCATCTACCACAAGATAAAATTCTTCTTCAGGTTCAATGATTGCTCCCAGCCAGGTTTCATACTTATCACTTTCTGACCTTGCCATTATATTAATGCTATTTGGTAAATGGGCATTTTTATAATGTTCGCCACTACGACTATCTACAACAATAATATTCTCATCTTCCAGTGAAGCCACATTCAATTTAATCGGAACATCATATTTTGCTTTTTGAACGTTTATAGCACCATTCCTGTTGAGGTCTACATTAAATCCAAAATAAGAAGGGATAAATGGTTGATCCTTTAAGATTTCATCTACAAATTCCTGTTCTGTCTGCTCTTTAAACGCCCAGTTACCCTGGCGTTCATTACCCAATGTACTTAAAGATGCATCGCTCATA
>DATFJA010000131.1:0-3530 GCA_035269545.1 Salegentibacter sp. | reverse complement strand
CTTTAATTCCGGAGAAATTAAATGGAGAGACTTCTGCAGAAGAATTTCAAAATAGGATCAGTGAACTGGATGAGATTTTTAATCAGCATAAAAAGGAACAAGATCAGGGCCACGTGTTGCGATACATTGGAGAAATTGAGGTGGAAAGTGGTACCCTGGAAGCTAAACTTATTTCTGAATCCAAAAATACCCCGTTGGGCCAAATTAAAGGTGCCGACAATATTTTTGAGATTTATACTAAATCTTACGGAGACCAGCCGCTGGTGATCCAGGGAGCCGGGGCAGGAGCCCAGGTAACTGCTCGCGGGGTGGCAAGCGATGTGCTTAAATTATCACAAAGGTTAAATTAGAAATATAATTAAGCCCATACACATTAAAATCAAAGTCTTTAGGATACTAAAACTTAAGACCGGTAAATTAGACTGCTTATAGTTAAATAATGACTTGAAAGCGCTTAGGAATTAGATTAATATCTGGTTTAATAATATTACTGGAAGCTGATATTTTCACCAATAAAAGTCTGAAATTTAGCTTAATTAAAGGGTAGAATTCTTTTTAAAGATCTATTTTTCATATAGTAATTAATAGCAAATGCGGAAAAGTCATTATTTAAGTATATTCGCGATATGCTTTCAAAAAAGACTAAATACGGAATTAAAGCCCTCGCTTTTATCGCAAAAAAAGGAGACAGGAAGCCGGTGCAAACTTCAGAGATCTCAAAGAGTGAAAATATCTCACAGAAATTCCTTGAAAGTATTCTTTTGGAATTGCGAAAATCGGGATTTTTAGGATCTAAGAAAGGTAAGGGGGGCGGTTATTATCTAATCAAAGAGCCTGAAGCTATTCAAATGACAGCAGTAATTAGAGTCTTAGAAGGTCCTATTGCGATGGTGCCCTGTGTAAGTCTAAATTATTACGAAAAATGCGAAGACTGCCCTAGTGAGCAAAACTGCTCGGTTCATAGTTTGATGATACAGGTGAGGGATAGCACTCTAAAAGTATTAGGCGAGAATACCTTAGCCGATATTTCTTCTAATAAATAAAGATTTTTTGTTCGAAACCTAAGATTATACCATTAATTATTGGCCTGATAAAAAAACAAAGTTATTTTTGTTTATCCTATAAATCCGATAGGGTATTATATTTATATAAGAGGTTATATGGTATTGGATCAGGTAAAATCAAAAAGCACCTATAAGAAGGACAGCACTTCCGAAAAACCTTGAGAAGTATTTTAAAGACCGTGAGTTGGAGTATAGTAGGAACTTTGGATACCATTACTATTTCCTGGTTTCTTACAGGAAAAGTTGAAACCGCACTCGCTATAGGATCGATAGAATTAGTTACTAAAATGATCCTTTATTTTGGTCATGAACGCCTTTGGAATACAATTAGCTTCGGAAAACAGTAATGTTGCCTTGAAGCAGATCTAAAAAACAAATTAAGCCGGAAACGGCCAGAAAATTTATAAAAGATGAAAAGGTATAGCGAAAAAGAATTAAAAATTCTGAATCAGCAGTTTAAGGAAACATCTCCCGCTGAGATCGTAGACTGGGTGATTTCTAATGCTGCAAGACCTCTTATTACCACGAATTTTAGACCTTATGAGGTTGCTATTTTACATGTAGTTTCAGAAGTAGATCCAATGATAAAGGTGATTTGGTGCGATACCGGATATAATACACCCCAGACCTATAAGCACGCAAATCTGTTAATCAATAAGTTAAAACTTAATGTAAAACTTTATACACCTACGCATACCGCAGCTTATCGGGATGCTCTTTTTGGAGGAATCCCCGATATAAATAACCCGCAGCATGAAGAGTTTACCAGGCAGGTAAAGCTGGAACCTTTCTTAAGAGCGATGCGCCAACAAAATCCTGATGTTTGGTTTACTAATCTTAGAAAAGGTCAAACTAGTTTTAGGAATAGTATAGATGTTTTGAGCTACAGCAAGGATGGGATTTTAAAAGTTAGTCCCTTTTACCATTGGAGCGACGAGCAACTTGATGCTTACCTTAAAAAGTATGGCTTACCAAATGAATTCAAATACTTTGATCCTACAAAGGTTTTGGAAAACCGTGAATGCGGACTTCATGCTTAATTATAAAGAAATACATTAAATTTCTGAATCCGATACTTAAGCGCAAAACGAAAGGAAGTTTTAAGAATACAAGCTCACTGGTCTAATAGGCTGTGAGGTTTTTTGGTATGGTTTCCTTAAATTTGCTTAAAACAAAATTGTTATGAAGATCAGCCTTAAAAGACTTAATAAAGATTACCATTTTGAAACTATAAACGAGCGCGGGGATATTGTTCATTTAGACAATAAAACCGATGCAGAACCAAAAGGCGCAAGCCCGATGGATTTATTGTTAAGAGCTATTGCCGGTTGCAGTAGTATTGATATCGTAATGATTTTGAGAAAACAGCATTTAGAATTGGATGACCTAAATGTTGATGTAGAAGGTTATAGGGAAGAGGGAGCGATACCTAATGTTTTTAAAGAAATTCAAGTTAATTTTCTTCTAAAAGGAGATGTGCCTGCTGCAAAAGCAAAGCGCGCAGTAGATCTTTCTATGGAAAAATACTGTTCGGTTTCTAAAATGCTGGAGAAAGCTGCAGGAATTAAATACGCAATCACCTTAAACGGTGAGCTCATTAATTAATAGAATTCTTTGAGACGAATATAGTGAAGACCTGGAAACCATCAGTTCTTCTAAGAGCCTTTGCAATTATTCTTTTGATTGGCGGGGCCACTATTTTGTATGTTTTTGATGTAGAGGATGGTTGGTTTAAAACATCTGCAGGCATAGCGTATTTCCTGGGAATGTCGGCTGCCTTAAGTCTGACCTATATTAAGCCAAAAAATCTTGGAGGAGTTGAAATTGATAAATCTGAGATAAGAATTATTCTCAAAAATTCTAAAAAAGTGCTTCCGCTTTCAGAAATTAAAGAAATAGGTTTTAACTACCGCGGCTACGCCAGTTTCTGGAAATATACATACTATGGCAATAAAAATTATATTTATTTCACTACCATTTCTGGAGAAAAATTTAACTATGAAATAATTCTTCAGAATAAACAGAAAAAGGAAGAGTTTAAAAATTTCCTGGATGATTTGGATGTTGATAATTCTATTAGAATTCAAAAATTCGGAAATTTTTCACTCTAAGTTTGAGGTGATAAGTATACATATTCAAAATATTGCTAAAGCAGTTTTTTAAAATATTAGGCTACATTTGCGGGAAATGAAGAAAATTACCGCCCTTATTTTTCTTATCAGCATTTACAGTGTTTCTGCCCAGGAATCTGGGATGAATTATTATTCCTTCGATGCCAGTTATTTCTACGGAACCATCGCCGAGCACAATCCCGATATTGCCCATTTAATTACCGGCCATCCAACAGGTTTAATTCTTGGTTTTAATAAAAAGAGTTTCGGGTTTGAAGATTGGGAAAAACGCTATAATTATCCCGATGTTGGCGCTTCTTTTACCTATCAGGACATGAAAAACCCCAATTTAGGT
>DATFJA010000130.1:0-4058 GCA_035269545.1 Salegentibacter sp. | reverse complement strand
GATGGCAAGGAAGCCGTAGACTATTTGAATAAGGATGGAGCTTTTGTAAAAGCACTTACTCCAGATCTGATTCTATTAGACGTAAACCTTCCAAAAATGAATGGCCATGAAGTACTAAGATTTATAAAGCAACACGACACTTTAAAAAAGATACCGGTAATAATGCTTACCACCTCTTCATCTCAGCAAGATATTGACAACTCTTACCAGAATTACGCTAACTGTTATATTACAAAACCTATAGAAGTTGGCGATTTTATGAAAGCCGTCAATCAAATTGAAGAGTTTTGGGTGAATTTGGTGAAACTTCCTTCTAAATAGTTATTTTCCCTCAAAATTATAATTAACATTAAATTTTAAATCTTTGTTAATTAAAATAGTCCAGCTTTGTTTTAACTTTTTGGGCTATGTCTTATATTAGCGCCACAACTCCATGAACTACTTATGAGCCAGGAAACGAAGTATACTGAAGATAATATACGGTCTTTAGACTGGAAAGAACATATTAGGATGCGTCCCGGAATGTACATTGGTAAGCTGGGAGACGGCTCCAGTGCCGATGATGGGATTTATATTCTCTTAAAAGAAGTACTGGATAATAGTATTGATGAATTTGTTATGGGATCTGGAAAGACCATTGAGATCTCGGTACAAAATCAGCGTGTTATTGTTCGGGATTATGGTCGTGGAATTCCGCTAGGGAAAGTAGTTGATGTAGTTTCAAAAATGAATACGGGTGGAAAATACGATACCCGGGCTTTTAAGAAATCGGTAGGACTTAATGGAGTTGGTACTAAAGCCGTAAATGCGCTTTCATCTTATTTTAGAGTAGAATCTTCCAGGGATGGCAAATCTCACGCTGCCGAATTTGAACAGGGAGAATTAAAAGAAGAGGAACATCTCGACGAAACTTCCCGCCGTCGCGGAACCAAAGTAACCTTTGTTCCCGATCAAATTATATTTAAGAATTTTAAGTTCCGAAATGAATATATAGAAAAAATGCTCAAAAATTATGTTTACCTGAATCCCGGGTTAACCATAATTTTTAACGGCGAGAAATTTTATTCAGAAAACGGACTTAAAGATCTTTTAAAAGATAGCATTCACGAAGATGAGCGTTTATATGAGATTATTCATATGCGTGGAGATGATATTGAAGTAGCGTTAACCCACAGTAAAGCTCAATACAGCGAAGAATACCATTCTTTTGTGAATGGCCAAAATACTTCCCAGGGAGGAACACACCTTGCTGCTTTTAGAGAAGCGATCGTTAAAACGGTACGCGAGTTCTACGGAAAAAATTACGATGCCAGCGATATTAGAAAATCTATAGTTTCAGCCATTAGTATTAAAGTGATGGAACCGGTTTTTGAAAGCCAGACCAAAACAAAACTGGGTTCTACAGATATGGGTGGAAAAATGCCTACCGTACGGACATACATTAACGATTTTCTAAAAACCCAGCTGGATAATTACCTGCATAAAAACCAGGAGACTGCCGATAGACTTCAGCGTAAAATATTACAGGCAGAAAGGGAGCGTAAAGATCTTTCGGGAATTAGAAAATTAGCTAAGGACCGGGCTAAAAAAGCCAGCCTTCACAATAAAAAATTACGTGATTGCCGCATTCATCTTGGAGACAGTAAGAAAGAACGCTATTTAGAAACTACTTTATTTATTACCGAGGGAGATTCGGCGAGTGGATCTATCACCAAATCTCGTGATGTAAATACGCAAGCGGTTTTCAGCCTAAAAGGGAAGCCTTTAAACAGCTACGGATTAAGTAAAAAAATCGTTTACGAAAATGAAGAATTCAATTTACTGCAAGCCGCACTTAATATAGAGGAATCTCTAGAAGATCTTAGATACAATAATATTGTAATTGCCACAGATGCCGATGTAGATGGTATGCACATAAGATTGTTGCTTATTACATTTTTCCTTCAGTTCTTTCCTGAACTGATTAAGGAAAATCATTTATATATTCTGCAAACGCCACTCTTTAGAGTACGGAATAAAAAGGAAACCATTTATTGTTACAGCGAGACCGAAAGAAGAAATGCAGTAGAAAAATTAACAGGAAAAGCTGAAATCACCCGATTTAAGGGATTAGGTGAAATCTCACCAGATGAATTCAAGTATTTTATTGGGGAAGATATTCGTTTAGACCCCGTAATGCTGGATAAAGAGAAGTCTATAGAAGAAATGCTTAGTTTCTACATGGGCAAAAATACGCCAGACAGGCAGGAATTCATTATTGATAATCTTAAAGTTGAACTTGATCTTATTGAAGAGTTAGGCTTATGAGATTCACCAATAGAAATGAAGTAAAGGTAGTTCCTTCAATTTACATCGTTTTGGTGGCGATCTTTGTCACCAATATTTTTGTAAATATAGAGCTAATGAGCAGCGAAGAGCCAGTAAGGTTTAGTCATTATGTACCAAATATCGTTGTGCTTATACTTGGTTTCTATGTGCACAAAATAGGGCAGAGTTTCGATTTTGATAGTGATGGTGAAACTCTTAACCTCAAAAATAATGGAGTTTTCTTTTCAAAATTCATGGAATACCGAGTAAAGAAGGCAGAATTTCCTAAAAGAAAATTAGGGAAATTTAAGTTCAGCGATTACTTTTTTTATTCCGCAGTTACAATTTACATAAGTTCGCGTAGAAGGCGCGGTTACAAGAAATATACTTTTAATACTACTTTTCTCACTCGAAAAAAGAAGCGCGGCATGATAGCTTCTATGCAGAAAATAGTAGACACTCAAAAAACTACAGCTTAATGGAAGAAAACCAGGGAGAAGCTAAAGATGAACATTTAGATCAACCAAAGGAAGAACTTATAAAAGTGACCGGGATGTATAAAGACTGGTTTCTTGATTATGCATCTTATGTTATTCTTGAACGTGCAGTGCCTGCCATGGAAGATGGTTTTAAACCGGTGCAACGCCGTATCATGCATTCTATGAAAGATTTGGACGATGGGCGCTACAATAAGGTAGCTAACATTGTTGGGCACACCATGCAATATCACCCACACGGGGATGCCAGTATTGGTGATGCCATGGTGCAAATGGGACAAAAAGACATTTTAATAGATACCCAGGGAAACTGGGGAAATATATTAACCGGGGACCGTTCTGCTGCACCAAGATACATCGAAGCCCGTTTATCTAAATTTGCGCTGGAAGTTCTTTTTAATCCTAAGTTAACCGAATGGCAACTTTCTTACGATGGAAGAAAGAAAGAACCGGTTAACCTGCCGGTAAAATTTCCCATGTTGCTTGCTCAGGGCGCCGAAGGTATTGCCGTAGGTTTGAGTACGCGAGTACTTCCGCATAATTTTAACGAACTTATAGATGCTTCTATAAAGCATTTGAAAGGGAAAAAATTCACGATATTCCCCGATTTTCCAACCGGTGGAATTGCGGATATTTCAAATTACAACGACGGTAAACGTGGAGGCCGTGTTAGGGTAAGGGCTAAAATCAGTCAGTATGATAAAAATACCCTGGCTATTACCGAGATTCCTTATGGAACCACAACCACAAGTCTTATAGATTCTATTTTAAAAGCAAACGATAAGGGGAAGATTAAGATCAAGAAGATTGAAGATAATACAGCTGCAGAAGTTGAGATCCTTATCCATTTACCAAATAATATCTCGCCAGATAGAACTATAGATGCACTTTACGCCTTTACTTATTGTGAGAATTCTATCGCGCCGCTTGGATGTGTCATTATAGATAACAAACCTATTTTCCTTGGAGTTTCAGAAATTTTAAGAAGCTCTACAGATCATACGCTTCATTTACTAAAAAGGGAACTGGAGATTACGCTCGAAGAACTGGAAGAGCAATGGCATTTTTCATCTTTAGAGCGAATTTTTATTGAGAAACGAATCTATCGTGAAATAGAAGAGGAAGAAACCTGGGATGGCGTTATCAATGCAATAGATGATGGTTTAAAACCACATATAAAACATTTGAAGCGCGCCGTAACACGCGAAGATATTACCAGGCTTACCGAAATTAGGATCAAAAGAATTTCGAAAT
>DATFJA010000129.1:0-7559 GCA_035269545.1 Salegentibacter sp. | reverse complement strand
AAATTTGCTAGAGAAGAAATCGCGGAAAGAGTATTTCCCGCGGCTTCTATTTTAAACCTAAAGCGTGTGAATTCCTGGTCGTATAAATTTTTCTTTGTATTCCATAAATAGGTGTAATTAGTAGCGAAAATGAGGTTATTTTCGGTTAAACGATTTTTTCGTTCTCCAATATTATTTACCAGTTGTACCTGATCTTCATCAAGGCCGGTGGTGCCTCCGGTGTCATTAGATACATCCCTGATAAAACTTTCGGCCCCACTGGGAATAATCAATAATCCTTCTGTATTTAAATATGCAGGATTGGTTACTATACTACCCGATTGAACAATTTGATTAAGGTCATTATAGGAATTACGGTAAACATTAAAATAGTTATCGGTATTCAGGTTCCTTACATATTGGATGTTTAAAAGATCCAGCCGGTTAGAAAGTTGTGGCGATGGGTTCCATCTATAATTGAGAATCCCGGTAAGATTTCGCTTGTCAAGTCCAATGTTATTTTGGGTGCTTACCCCAACGCTAAGTGCTGTAAAGGGTTGCATGTATTTAGGAATAAAACGATCTGTACTAACTGGAAGAAAAATTCTCGGAAATGTTAATTTAAGATCAGCTCCAATTTCTGAAATATCAAAAAAGCGGTCATCATCTCCGGTAATCGCAGCATCTGTAGAAGAGCCTATGCTACCCCTTCCCGAAATTTCAAAGTTTTCGGCGCCTTTAAATACGTTTCTTATTAAAAGGGAACCCCCAAAACCAATTCCGAATTTTTGAATATTGCTTTGTGATACATCAAAATCAAAGCCCAGGGAGTATTTTGGCTGCGGCGTTAAAAAAATATTAGCTACGAGATCACTGCGAGTGGAATCGGCCGGATCTGGAGTGAATTGCACATTCGGATATTTAAAAACGCGCAGGGAGTTTAGACGATTATAAGTTCGGGAACGGGAAATATCGCTATATGTATTTCCTGGTTTAATAAAAACAGCATCGGTAATAGCTTTGGGTTTATAGCGCAATTTTTCAAAGCTATAGAGCGTATAACCTTCTTCGGTGGTAATACTATCGGTTAATGCTTGATTTTGATTAGCATACTTATAATCGGTAAAAATATTAACCTTACTAATTTCGTGAATCTTAAACGGTACTCTTGAGGTAGTATCTTCTTCTGAGGCAAAACGGTTCTTTATAATTAAGGTGGTATTTACCTTTTTTCCTGTGTTAATTGTATCGGCATTAAAACTTATATACTCCTGGTCAAAATTGTAAACGCCGTTATTTCTAAAAAGCGAAGTAAGGCGGTCTCTTTCTTCATTAATGTCCAGGGTTTTATACTGCATGCCTTCTTTGATAATAGATTCAGCTTCGTGCAGCCTATATAAAGAATCTATTACTTGCGATGAAATGCTGGTATTTATTGAGTCCAAATGGTAAGGAGCTCCTGTCGTAACTTTGTAGGCTACCCGGGCACGTTTCTTTTTGTTTTTTAAGGAAATTATCTCGTAATCGGTTTCTACATTAAACCATCCATTATTCCAATACCATGAATTTAGCCTGTTAACCGATTTTTGGGTTTCTTCTTCATTCACTATAACCGGTTCCTCGCCGGTATTTTTAATCCATTCATTAAAAGATTTTCGGGAATGTAGAAATTTCTCAAACTGTTTGTAAGAAAGGATATCTACCAATGTATTTTTCTTGCTTTCATTTTCCAGATATTTTTCGCTCAAAATCGAATCTATATTGGGGCGGGCAAGATTATAAAAATGAAGTCTTAGTGGAATTCCCAGGAATTTGGTGTTAGGTTCCTGGTAAAGTTGATTGTAAATACGAGTTTCATTAATCTTTTCGTTATTTACGTAGATTTCATTGTTAGTAAGCAATTTATTATCACCCTCTACACGTTTTACGGCATTACAGGAAATTAAAAAAAGCAGGCTTAAAAAAAATAATGATATTTTTGCGAAATGCCGATTCAAACACACATTTTTAAGAGATCAAAATTACATTTTTAGTATGGTTAGTAAAAGCCAAATTAAGTTAATAACCAGTCTTGCCCAAAAAAAATACCGTTATAAACACGGACTTTTTGTAGCTGAGGGTTTTAAAACAATAAACGAGCTAATTAATTCAAAATTTAGCTTAAATCAGCTTTTTACTATATCAGCGGAATTTGGTGTTGATTCTAATAAAATTCAAAAGCTTGATGAAAAGGAACTCAAGAAAATAAGTTTTCTCAAAACACCACAGACTGCTTTAGCTTTGTTTGAAATTCCAGAGGAAAAACCGTTAAATGATGAAAGCCTTATTCTTGCTTTAGATGGAATTAGGGACCCCGGAAATCTCGGAACTATTATTCGGCTTTGTGATTGGTTCGGCATAAAAAGTCTTGTTTGTTCCAATGATTCGGTAGATTGTTTTAACCCAAAAGTAGTGCAGGCGACCATGGGGTCTTTAGCCAGGGTGAACATGATTTATTGTGATTTAATAAACTATATTGAGAAATCAGATTTACCTGTATATGGTGCCTTTATGGATGGCGAGAATATTTATAAAAGCGACACCGAAGAAAAGGCAATCCTGGTGTTGGGAAATGAAGCGAATGGAATTTCAGCTGAAATTGAAGCTTTGATTAGTAAAAAAGTGAGCATCCCGCGATTTGGAGAAATAAAGAAAGCGGAAAGTCTTAACGTAGCGACCGCAACGGCCATTCTTTTAAGTGAATTTAAGCGTAAGAATTTTGACTAATAGGCGCTTGGCAGAAATTACGTCCAATTGCAATAATCAAATAAACTTTGATTTATTGAAAGGTAAAGTTGAGGAACACGGCTTGTGATCGCATAGCATCTACAGAAGGGAAATTTGTTTCTACCATTTCGTTATTTATAGTAAAAACACCTCTTATGGAAGGAGAGAATTTGAAATAATAAAGGTAAAGATCTACTCCAAGACCAACTTCGTAATTGTAATTGTTGGTTTGTAAACGAGTAGCTACATCAGGATTGTTTTCATTACTCGATAAATTTATGGAAGCAGATAAGCCACCTACCACAAATGGTTTGAAGTTATTGTAGCGATCTGCCGAAAATTTTAATAATAGCGGAATATGAACATAGGTAGCGTTTATTTCTTCGATTTCTTTGGTAGAAGGAGGTCTGAAATTACGGGTATTGAAAGTAACGCCCGGTTCTAAACGTAGATCCAAATTATTGTTAAGTTTTAGATTTCCAACCAGGCCTACATTAAAGCCCATTGTTTTTTCAATAATAAGGTCGTTCCCATTTACTGATGGTTCGTCGTTATATTTGAATTTGAAATCGTAGGTGTTGAACCCCAGGTAATATCCCCAGGACCAGCGTTGTTTGTCAAAATTCTCGTTATTAACAATTTTATCCCCTCCAAATATCTGGGCGTTACCAAATTGAATGCAAAAAAGAAAGGCAATAACAAAAAGTTTCTTCATAGTTTTATTTTGAAGCAGTATAAATGGTTGCAACCCCAAAAGTTTGAGGCTTGTTCTCTACATTTATAAACCCCGTTTTCTTTAAAATATTGTTGAAAGCTTCTCCATAAGGAAATTCGGCTGCACTTTTACTTAAATAAGAGTAAGCTTCCCGGTCTTTAGAAAATATTCGCCCAATTAAGGGAAGCATATAGCCAGAATATAATTTATAACCTTGTTTAAATGGAAATCTGGTAGGGACAGAAGTTTCCAAAACTACAAAAATTCCTCCTGGTTTTAGAACTCTTTGAATTTCTGATAAGCCTTTTTCTAAATTTTCGAAATTACGTACCCCAAATGCTACAGTTATTGCATCAAAGGAATTATCTTCAAACGGCAGGGCTTCAGAGTCTCCCTGGACCATCTCAATCTTATCGGTTAAATGTTTAGCGGCAATTTTCTTTCGACCAACGTTTAGCATGCCTTCAGAAAGGTCCAGCCCAACAATTTTTTTAGCTTTTATATCAGCCATTTGAATTGCGAGGTCTCCGGTACCGGTTGCAATATCCAGAACAGCGTTTGGCTTTTGAGCCTTAACAAGAGCAATAACTTTTTTTCTCCATTTCACGTCAGTTCCCAAGGAAATAACACGATTTAAGCCATCGTAATTACCAGATATTTTATCAAACATCTGTTCAACCTGTTTTTTCTTATTGAGACCGGAATTCTGATAAGGAGTCACCTTTTTACCCATAGTAGCAATTTTTGTTCAAAGATACACGATATGAAATAATTGCGCTCGAAACTTTTAGAATTTGTTGATGAATACTTAGGTTTTTGGTTTGTCTAAAATACCGTACATTTGTTCTTCTTTTCAATTTCAAGCTGTTATATGAAGATAATTATTGCCGGAGCAGGTGAAGTCGGCTTTCATTTGGCAAAATTGCTTTCTTTCGAATCCCAGGATATCACATTGATTGATACCAATCGGGATAATCTTACTTATGCCGATACGCATTTGGATATCAGGACGATTAAAGGAGATGCTACTTCTATTGCAATTTTAAAAGATTCCCAGGTAAAACATGTAGATATGTTGATAAGTGTGACCTCCAGCGAGGCCACAAATATTACAACTTGTGTTTTGGCCAAACAATTGGGTGCAAAAAGGACTATTGCGCGTATTTCCAATACCGAATTTCTTGAAAATAAGGAGGAGATTGGTTTTACTCGCTTTGGTATAGACGAGTTGATTTCTCCTGAAGCTTTAGCAGCAAGGGAAATTGCTTTACTATTAAATCAATCTGCTTTTAATGATAGTTATGAATTTGAAAATGGCGCATTGACGATGATAGGTCTTAGCCTTTCTCGAAATGCACTTTTTGTGGGTAAAACAGTTAAAGAAGCGGCTAACATTTTTCCCGATCTTAATTTTGTTCCCATAGCAATTCAACGCTACGGAACTCAGTATACTCTTATTCCTCGTGGTGATACACAATTTAAGGAAGGTGATCAGGTTAATTTCATTACATTGAAAAGTGGAGTGGAAAACCTTTATAAACTTACAGGTAAAACCAAGCACTCTATTAAGAATATAATGATTTTGGGCGGAAGTAAAATTGGTAAGAAAACAGCCATAGACCTATGTAGGAATAATTTCCATGTGAAATTGGTAGAGAGTGATAAAGAAAAAGCCTACGATCTTGCAGATGAACTTCCTAATGCACTAATTATTCACGGCGATGGCAGGAATGTAGAGTTGCTTGAAGAAGAAAACGTACAGGATATGGATGCTTTTATAGCAGTTACCGGCAATTCGGAAACCAATATTATGTCCTGCCTTGTAGCGAAATCTAAAAGTGTAAAGAAAACCATATCCCTGGTAGAAAATATGGATTATTATCAACTAAGCCATTCTATTGGGATTGATACTTTGATTAATAAAAAGCTGCTTGCGGCAAATAATATTTTTAGATACGTTAGAAAGGGAGAAGTTGTTGCTATGACCAAGATCAACAACATGAATGCCGAGCTGCTGGAATTTATTGTGAAGCCTAATTCGCAGGTTTGCAATAAAAAAATTAAAGATCTTGATTTTCCCAGGTCAGCTATTATTGGTGGCATCATAAGGGATGGCCGAGGAATAATTGCGCTCGGGGAATTCACCATCACCAGAGGAGATCGTATTGTTGTTTGTTGCTTGCCAAGATCTATAAAAAAGGTTGAAAAACTCTTTCTGTAATGCCAAGACTTAATTATCAAATTATTCTCCACGTCATGGGGCTGTTACTTTTGTGTAACGGTGGCTTTATGCTTACAGCTGTTTTAGTAAGTTGGTTTTATGAAGATGGGGTGACCATAGATATTCTGGCTGCAGCTTTTATTACCCTGTTTCTGGGAGTGCTTTTTATGTTTACTACGCGGGGACACCGTAAAGAAGTTAAAAAACGCGAAGGATATATTATAGTAACCTTCGGCTGGATTTTTATGGCTCTAAGCGGTACACTTCCTTATGTGCTAAGTGAATCTATTCCTGCTTTTACCGATGCTTTTTTTGAAACCATGTCTGGCTATACCACCACAGGTGCATCGGTTCTAAATGATATTGAATCTATTCCCAAAGGGATTTTATTTTGGAGAAGTCTTACACATTGGATTGGTGGAATGGGGATTATCGTGCTGGCCATAGCCATTCTTCCATTGTTGGGGATAGGAGGGATGCAGTTATTTGCCGCAGAAGCTCCCGGTCCCAGTGCCGATAAGTTGAAGCCTAGAATCACCGATACTGCTAAACGCTTGTGGCTTATTTATGTGAGCTATACAGTTGCTGAAACTATTCTATTAAAGGTAGCTGGAATGAGCTTCTTTGATGCGGTAAACCATTCGCTCAGCACGCTTTCTACGGGAGGCTTTTCAACCAAGAATATCAGTGTTGCATATTGGAACGACCGACCAATTATTCAATATATAATTATGCTTTTTATGTTTCTGGCAGGAGCTAATTTTGTTTTGAGCTATTACAGTTTTAAAGGTAAGGTTCAAAAAGTATTGCATGACGATGAATTTAAGTGGTATTTCTATTTTATAGCAACATTTACTATAGTGGCTTCTTTGTTTATTTATTTTGAAGCTGATGTTGCGCTTTCGCAAATAGATCACCCGATGGTCTGGGGTCAGGCCGAAAGTGCTTTCAGACATTCACTTTTCCAGGTTTTAGCAATTATTACCACCACTGGTTTTGTTAGTGCAGATTATACGATGTGGACACCTTTTCTTACAATTTTCTTCTTCGGAATGTTTTTTTTGGGGGGTTCGGCCGGTTCTACAGCCGGTGGAGTTAAGGTGATGCGACATATTATCATGATTAGAAATGGCGGAATTGAATTTAAGCGAGCTTTGCATCCAAATGCGATTCTTCCGGTTAGATTTAATGGGAAGTCTATTGGTAAAGGTGTAACATTTAATATTCTGGGTTTCTTTATTCTTTATATGCTTTCTTTTATAATCGGTTCAGTTATTTTAGGAGGATTGGGACTCGATTTTGAAACTGCTATTGGGGGTGCGGCCTCTTCGCTGGGTAATATAGGACCGGCCTTTGGCGCGCTTGGACCGGTAAATAATTTTGATATTCTACCACCGCTAGGGAAATGGTGGTGTTCTTTCTTGATGCTAATAGGGCGATTAGAACTCTTTACGGTCCTTATACTTCTTACTCCTTTTTTCTGGAGGAATAGGTAAACTAATATTCAAATAAAGAAAATAGAAAGCCTGTCTAAAAAGATAATTTTCTGTCAAGCTGATGTAGTTCCAGCTTTTAATTCTCCAACATCCAGGATCTCCGAATAAATTTCGCAGCAGGCTCTGAATCAATCCCGAAGCTTCGGGACAGGATGCGGATATTGAATAAAACTTATAACTATTTTTTGGTGGTTTTCGTTTCTATAAAAAAAATCCTGATGGGTTCTATCCGCATCAGGATTTTGAAAAACATATCATTTATGAGCTTAAGTCTAAGCTTCAGCTAAAACTGATTTAATTCGCTTCATGGCTTCTTCGATCTGAGATTCGCTTGCTGCGTAAGAAATTCTTATACAGTCTGGATTTCCGAAGGCATCACCAG
>DATFJA010000128.1:0-9543 GCA_035269545.1 Salegentibacter sp. | reverse complement strand
GGGGTAAACACGTTTGGCATTTGCCGGGCGACCGCCACCAATATAACAGCTAAAACGCTCTTCTAATAAATTGGAACCGTAACAGGCATACCAAACTTTGGGTTCTTCTTGCATTATCTTTTTTCTACAATAAAGGCTTTCTTATAGAGAATAACAACTTTAGCTATTTAAGGAATTTCTTATAATTAGTTTAAGCGCAGGTTGGCTAGTGAATTTTATATTTAAGTCCTATTTGCATTAAAATACTCAGATCTTCACCTGCAATTTGCCATTTATCGCTTTCTCTAAACGAGCCTACTGGATCAGTCCATAGTAAAGTGGGTTCTAATTGCAGGGCTAACTTGTCATTCAGTTTAGAACTGATAATTCCGGAGAAATTGACACTCATAAAATTACGATCAACTACTGGAGAAAAATTAAGTAAATCCTGTCTAAATTCCTGGTGCGTATATCCAAGCCCAAAATTATAACCAAAATTCCATTTGTTCTCTTCTTTCAGGTGCTCTAACAAGATCATAGAAGTTAATGAAGTCACCTCGCCATTGATAAGCTCATTTGAACTTTTCCAATTTCTACCTTCAATTGCGGAGTTCAAATATTGAAATTTAAGTTTAAGACCGAAATAAGAATCAGGTTTTGAATATTTTATATCAAGATATGAACTAAAGGGTAATGAGTAATCAATATCAATACCACTATCGGTATTTTCAAAGATATATGCTGAACCTGTTCCCAGTCCAAATCCGACTTCTAAATTCTGTGCTTTTCCCTCAAGTGTTGCCAATAGAATAATGAAGACAATCATTATAATTTTTCTCATAATTTTTATTTGATAATGGAGATTTGAATAAAATTAAACATGTTTTGAGAATGCGCTGGTAATTTGCTAAGTATCTAAAGAAAGCGGTAGCGAATCCCAAAGCTTCCTCTAAGTATATCAGCATCAAGCAGAATAGGCGCGGCTTCTATATGAAATCCGAATTTCTTTTCATGAAATGGGTAAAAGTTTAGCCCAACCGGTGCTACAAGTCCTTCAAAAGCGTTAACTCTATATCCCAGACCTGCATAAAAATCGTAATCTTCTTTTTTAAGGAACTTATAGGTAAGCACAGCTTCTATTGATAAATCTGAAATAAATTGATCGGTACCCAATCTTAATTCTGGAGTAAGGCGTTCATTTATATCGTAGCCTATCCCAATAAAAGGAAGGTTAGATTGATGGTAGCTTACATTTAATTGACTATAAGAATTTGCTACGAAAAAAATGGTAAATGCTAAAAAGAGTAGTTTTTTGTACATAGTTTTTGATTGATGAATTGATGAATTGATGAAATTTTATTCTACGCTAAACTGAAATTGATCACTGTCATCTTCAATAATTAAAGTGTTAGGAATTACAGCTTATACCCAAAGGCTAAAATTTATCAAAAAATTACTAAAAGCTAAATATAAATGAAATATTTTGAAAGATTCTTTATAATAATCTAAATTATACTACTTTTTTCTATTAGACTTCAGAAACCTTATGATGTTTGCTAAGCTGAATAAACTATCTAATAGCAATTGTTTACAAACGTTTACAAACGTCTTTAAATGTAAACAAATAATTACCAACCGATTACTGATGGATTTCCGCTCTATGTTTGTCCTGTTGAAATGAACTAATGATTTTCAGCTTTTTAAATTAATACGTTATGAGCACTATTAGAAACAAAGTACAGTTGATCGGGAATGTGGGAAGAGAGCCTGAAATCGTAAACCTGGAATCTGGTAAAAAATTGGCTAAATTCTCTGTAGCCACCAATGAAAATTATAAAAATGCTAGCGGGGAACGTATAACCGATACGCAATGGCATAATATTGTGGCCTGGGGCAAAACCGCAGAATTGATTGAGAAATATGTAAATAAAGGAAAAGAAGTTGGAGTAGAAGGAAAGCTTACTACCCGCAGCTGGGATGATAAAGATGGGACCAAACACTATATTACCGAAGTAATCTGCAATGAGCTACTTTTATTAGGTCAAAAATAGATTTCGCGGGCCAGGCGGTAAGTATTGGCGTGAGCTTCTATAATCACTTTTATTTCTTTAGAATATCCGCCGCCCATACTACATTGTACGGGAATGTCAAGATCGTGACAGGTTTGCAAAACGAACCTGTCTCTTTCTTTACAACCTTTAACCGTACAGGAAAGTCGGCCGAGTTTATCGGTCTCTAAAATATCTACACCGCTTAAGTAAAAAATGAAATCGGGTTTCTGGTCTTCGATTAAATCGGGCAAATTTTCTCTTAAAAGTTTTAAATAGTAGTCATCGCCACTTCCATCAGGCACTTCAATATCGAGGTCTGACTTTTCTTTTTTAAAGGGATAATTGCCTTTTCCGTGCACAGAAAAGGTGAAAACTGAATCGTCATCCTGAAAAATCTCGGCGGTACCATTTCCCTGGTGAACGTCCAGGTCTACAATAAGAATTTTATTTGCTAATTTTTTCTGCTGAAGATACCTTGCAGCAATTGCCTGATCATTCAATAAACAAAAAGCCTCTGCACGATCTGTATAAGCGTGATGTGTGCCTCCTGCAATATTGAAGGAAATCCCGTTTTCTAAAGAATATTGGACTCCTTTCATGGTGCCATCGGCAATGATCATTTCCCTCTTTACTAATGCTTCTGAAAGTGGAAACCCGCTTTTTCTGATTTCTTTTTTGCTTAGGTTTAGATCGCGTAAACGTTTAAAATAATCAGCATCGTGAACATTGAGAATATATTTTTCCTCGGGAAAGTCTGGTTCAAAAAAATTGTCTTCACTACAAGTTCCTTCGTGAAGTAATTGCCTGGGCAACAACTCATATTTTTCCATCGGGAAACGGTGTCCCTCAGGTAAAGGATGTTTGTAGATAGGATGGTAGGCGATTTTGAGCATTTTTGAACCAGCAAAATTAAATTACAGTTTCTTATGCTGCAAAAATCAGTAATTATTTTTGAACCTGTAGTACACTGTGAATTAAATCTCCCTCACTGGTAACTCCTTCTATGATTAGTTGATAATCAACTTCGGGTTCTTTAAAGTTTATGACTGCTGCTTTCCCTTCTTCAAATTGAACTTCCGGGATCCAATCAATTACGCCATAATGCTGGAAAAATTCATCTGAAGTATTTTCGTATTTTGGCACGTAATATTCCTTGTCTTTAGCATAAGCTACCGGAATTTCAAACTCCTGAATACGGTTTATATCACTGGAAGAAAAATGGGAATCCCGTTTAGTGTATACTTTTATGCTACCATTAGAACCTAGCAACCCGCTGCCCAGGCCTGTTTTATTTATTTCAACAAAATCTACTTGTGTCAATGGAAAATTATAAAACATATTAGCATCTTGCATAGGCACATCGTCCAGGTAGAAAAGCATTCCACTATCGATTTTCGTTTGTCTTCCAAGTACCGTCTGCTGTGCAGGATTCATATCTGCAAGAGAAGCGCCCTGTACTGCATTAATATTAGATGTTGCCCTAAAATTATTAGGGGAATTATTCACATTGATATTTTGACTTATTAGCAAATCTGCCAGCGTAAAATAGATGTTTATATCTTTTTCTGTAATTACTTTAACTCTGCCGTACCTATGCTGTTCTAACTCCCTTTTTCTGTCTATTGCTTTATTGCTTTTTCCTACTAATTGAACTGTTTCCAGGGTTTCAGCATCAGCATTTAAGCCTTCATAGTAATTTAACTTTTTATCCTGCTTTTTTCTATAATTTTGCGATCTAAGCTGGAAAGGCTTACCGGTAAAACGTGATTCCGGAAAATGATTAGGTTCAAAAGTAATGTTCAATTTTGCGGGCATTAAATTATTTTTCCTGGTAATCCTTGAAATTTTAAGATTTTCACCATTCACAGGTATGTAGTCATCATAAATAAAAGAGTCAGCGCCTTCCGGGATTTCAATTATATTCGGAGGATTCATCTCATCGCTATGCAACATATAGCGTAAATTTTTTCTTCTAAGATCCCTCTCGGCGATACTTGCCTTGAATGAAAACTTATCCAGCAAATAAGTTTCCGGAATATTTTGATTAAAAATCTTTTTCCAGTTATAGCTGCTCCAGCCTTTGGTTAATAGCAACTTATCCAAAGCTTGCTTTTTATTCGAATTTATATCGGTAAAATACCAGGCTGCGTTTTCTATAGTTCCATTTATATAAGGTTTTAGGTGAATATAAGAGAGGATATTATGGTTGCGCTGGTATGAGGTGGTATTATCGGGAAGAATGGAAACGCTAATTCTACCTTCTTTTTCGGTATCAAATGGAATTTCAACCTGTAAAGAATCACCTATTGAAGTTGTATGGATGCTTGCGGGAGTTTCAGCAGCAAAATGTTTGTGGTTGAAATACAAGCGTTCGGCAATAGGCTGCATTTTTTCATTAAACAGCGTAAAAATGTTCATACCCGGGGCCAACTCATTTAAATTGAGAACTACTGAAGCGGTTGTAAAATCTTTAAACTGTACATCAAAATTGTAGAAATTGTCATTATCCTGTGCTATCAGGAAGAATTTTTCCGATTGAAAAAACGGGAGACTGCGGTCGTTAGTTTTTATTAATATTTCTAATTCAGCTTCTTTTTCGGAAACCGAAAGAATAAAGCCTTCAGCATCTATTTTTGGGGAAAACGAGATAGGCACTTCTTTTCCCTTATATGAAAAGACTGCGGTGTAAGATTCAGTCTTTTTCGGAATAAAGGAGAATTTACCGATTCCAAATTGGTTTAAATCAACGATACTAAGTATCGCTGCACTTTCATCTTTGATAATTACCTTTCCATTTCCCAGTCCCTGTCCAAAACTATTGGTGGCTATAACCCCAACATTGTTTATGGTATTATTTAGGAAATGCCCGCTTTCCGGTAAAAATTGAAGGTCTATTTTAGCTGGAAAAACCTCAGGTTTCTTTGGGGTACTGTTAGTGCTAAGAACTTTAAAATTTTCAGAAAAATGATAAGGTTCATCAAAATTCAGCATGTGGTTGGTAAATGCAGAGATGGTATATTGACCGGCTTTAAAGGTTGAATCTATGTCTATAACTCCGGAGGTAGTACCATTTTTGATGAGGTACATATCCTTTCTAATGAGACTGTCTTTCTCATTTTTTATGGTGACATACAAATTAGAATCATTAGGATCTGGAGTATGTTCAAATTCGTTTAGAATATAGGCGGTAAAACCTAGTTGCTCATTTTTTAGATAATGTGACTTATTTAAGTGTAAGTAGGCAACCTCTTTTTTCTGAAGTTTATAGTCCACTAGATTTTCCACCAATTTTGCTTCAGTATTTTGGCTATTTACCCGGCCAGAGAATGAAACTAATAGAATGAAAAGTGCAAATAATTGTAGAAATTTAGGCATAAGTTAGATTTTGGTAATTAGTCTTCAAAAAATTATCAAAAACCAGGCCTAATTTATATTTAATGTAAGGAGTAGTAAATTTATTGAGTATATGCCCAAAAAAAGTAAAAGGATAAAAACAAAAAACCTTTAGCTTTTTGAAAAACTAATTTCTCAAAAAACCAAAGGTTAATCTATGATTTGTAAATAAAATTAGTTGATGGTCGCACCCGGTTCAACGGCCTCTTCATCAGGGTTTACAAATACTAATTTTCCGGCTGAATTTTCTGTCATTAAGATCATTCCCTCGCTTTCTACGCCGCGCAGTTTTCTTGGAGCTAAATTGGCTAAAACAGTTACTTTTTTACCAATAATTTCTTCAGCCTTATAATGTTCTGCGATTCCTGAAACCACTGTTCTTTGATCCAGCCCGGTGTCTACTTTTATCACCATTAATTTTTTGGTTTTTGGCATCTTATGGGCTTCAGTAATAGTTCCCACGCGTAAATCCATTTTGGTGAAATCTTCGAAAGTGGCGGTTTCTTTTTGTGGTTCTACCACTTTATCCTCAGCAGCATTAGCTGTTTTTGTAGCTTCCAGTTTCTCTAATTGTTGTTGAATTTGAGCATCTTCTATTTTGCTAAAAAGCAATTCTGCTTTCCCAATTTGATGCCCTGCCGGAAGTAAAGAATCGCGGGTAGCGATCTTATCCCATTGTGAATATTCTTCCCCAGAGAGCTTATTTTCAGCATCGGTGAAATTCAGCATTTTTTGAAGTTTCGCTGAAGAAAACGGTAAAAAAGGTTCGCTTAAAGTAGCTAATGCTGAAGCGATTTGTAAAGCCACATACATTATGGTCTTTACCCGTTCTTCATCGGTCTTAATCAGTTTCCAGGGTTCTTCATCAGCCAGGTACTTATTTCCTAAGCGAGCTAAATTCATTAATTCGCCTTGCGCTTCACGGAAACGGTATTTTTCAATAGAACTTGCAATCACCGCAGGATAAGCTTTTAGCTCTGCAATGGTTTGCTCATCAACTTCAGAATAATCATTTGGTTTTGGAACAATTCCGGAGTAATATTTATTAGTAAGTACAACTACCCGGTTTATAAAGTTTCCAAAAACGGCAACCAACTCATTATTGTTTCTGGCCTGGAAATCTTTCCAGGTAAAATCGTTGTCTTTAGCTTCAGGTGCATTTGCAGTCAATACATAACGCAATACGTCCTGCTGATCTGGAAAATCCTGCAGGTATTCGTGTAACCAAACCGCCCAATTCTTGGAGGTAGACAATTTTTTTCCTTCCAGGTTTAGAAATTCGTTTGCCGGAACATTTTCAGGTAAAATATAATCGCCGTGTGCTTTTAGCATCACCGGAAAAATGATACAGTGAAATACAATATTGTCTTTTCCTATAAAGTGTACTAATTTGGTGTTTTCGTCTTTCCAGTAAGGCTCCCAGTCTTTGCCTTCGCGTTCTGCCCATTCTTTGGTAGAAGATATATAGCCAATAGGCGCATCAAACCAAACATAAAGTACTTTGCCGTCACCACCTTCAACAGGCACAGGAATTCCCCAATCCAGATCGCGGGTTACGGCTCTTGCGCGCAAACCATCATTTAACCAGGATTTCACCTGCCCGTGCACATTACTTTTCCAGTCGTGGGCGTGGCCTTTTACGATCCACTCATCCAGCCATTCCTGGTATTGATCTAAAGGTAAAAACCAGTGACGGGTTTCTTTTAAAGTCGGTACTTCCCCGGTAATAGCCGATTTTGGATTTATAAGATCAGTTGCGTTTAGCGAAGTTCCGCAGCTTTCACACTGGTCGCCATAGTCTTCTTCGTTTCCGCATTTTGGGCAGGTACCGGTTACAAACCTGTCGGCCAGGAATTGTCCTGCTTTTTCGTCGTAAAGTTGTTGCGTAGTTTCTTCAATGAACTTTCCGTCTTCATACATTTTTTTGAAAAACCCAGAAGCGGTATCGTGATGTACTTTAGCAGAAGTCCTGGAGTAATTATCAAAAGAAACTCCAAAATCATTGAAAGATTTCCTGATGATGCCATCGTATTTATCTACGATATCCTGTGGAGTAACGCCTTCTTTCTTTGCTTTTATGGTAATAGGTACTCCGTGCTCATCACTTCCGCAAACAAAAGCCACATCGTTGCCCTGCATTCGTAAATAACGGGCATAAATATCGGCTGGAACATAAACACCTGCAAGATGCCCTATATGTATAGGGCCGTTAGTGTAAGGTAATGCTGCGGTAATAGTATATCGCTGTGGAGTATTGCTCATTTATCTTAAAATTTAATGAAGCTGCAAAGGTACGCAACTCCTCAAAAATACACATCAAATTCTTGGAAAACACGGGTTGGCTGCCAGAAATGTTTCTAATTTTAGTATTTCTAAAGAAGTTCTACTACTAACAGCCAGGCTGGTAAATTTGTAGTTTTAAACCTGGGTTATGGGTTTGTAGTAGCACAATTAGAAAATGAGTATTTTTTACGGGAAATCCCCCTTGTCGTAAACCTGCATAAAATTCTAAATTCACCTATGGCTAAGCATAATGCATTGGGGGAATTGGGTGAACGCCTTGCTTTAGAACACCTTTTAAAAAAGGGCTATGAAATTCTGGCTACAAATTATGTTTATAACAAAGCGGAAATAGACATTTTAGCCCAGAAAAATGATATCATGGTAGTAGTGGAAGTAAAAACAAGAAGTACACCCGATTTTGGGGACCCGCAAAGCTTTGTAAAGCCTAAACAAATTCGGCAGCTCGTAAAGGCTGCCGATTTTTTTTTAAATGATCACCAATTAGACCTGGAAACCCGGTTTGATATTATTGCAATAATTAAGAATAAAGCCGGAATACAGGTAGAGCATCTTGAAGATGCTTTTCTGCATTTTGAATAGAAATTTTTAATCTTTGAAAAGTTTCTAAAATCGTCAAGCTGAATATATCCCGAATTTACTTCGGGATTCTAACATGATTTGAATATCAACATCTTAGATCCTGAAATAAATTCAGGATGACGATAAATTAAAAAGACCTCACAGGTTTCCATAACCTGTGAGGTCTAATATTTTCATCAAATTTCCGAAGAAATCTTATTACCAGATCTTAACTCGGTCTTCTGGTGCTACATACATTTTATCTCCTTCTTCAATATTAAAAGCAGTATAAAAGGCATCTATATTCTGCAAAGGAACATAAGCACGGTACATTCCTGGAGAGTGAGGATCTGTCTTGATCTTATTTTTCAAGGCTTCATCACGCATTTTGGTTCTCCAAACGGTAGCCCATGAAAGGAAGAAACGTTGCTCTGGGGTGTAACCATCAATCTTTCCGGGATCTCCGTGTTCCTCAAGGTGAATTTGTAAACCATCGTAAGCAGCGTTAACTCCTCCAAGATCACCAATATTTTCACCTAAAGTAAATTGTCCGTTAATGTAAACGCTATCCAGCACTTCGATATCGCTGTATTGATCGGCAAGATCTTTTCCCAGGGCTTCAAATTGTTTTAGATCTTCATCGGTCCACCAATTATTAAGGTTTCCTTCCGCATCAAAACGGGAGCCACTATCATCAAATCCGTGAGAGATTTCGTGGCCAATTACAGCTCCAATTCCACCGTAGTTTACAGCGGCATCAGCTTTATAGTCGTAAAAAGGGGGCTGAAGAATAGCTGCAGGGAATACAATTTCGTTATAACTTGGGTTGTAATAAGCATTTACGGTTTGTGGTGGCATAAACCATTCGCTTTTATCTACGGGTTGACCAAGATCGCTCATGTTATCGGCTACCCTCCATTTGCTGGAGTTCATCATATTTTGGAAAAAAGAACCACCGTTTTCAACATTCACAATTTCAAGATCGCTATAATCTTTCCATTCATCTGGATAACCAACTTTAATAGTTGTAGTTCCTAGTTTTTCTTTAGCTTTTTTCTTGGTCTCTTCGCCCATCCAGCTTAGGTTATCTATTCTGTTCTCGTAGGCTTTAATCAGGTTAGAAATCATTTCCTGAGCTTTTTCTTTAGCTTCAGCCGGGAAATGTTCGTCTACATAAAGTTTACCTAAAGCTTCTCCAAGAGTCCCATTTACAGTTTGTAAAGCGCGCTCATCACGAGGGCGTTGCTCTTGTGCTCCT
>DATFJA010000127.1:0-2042 GCA_035269545.1 Salegentibacter sp. | reverse complement strand
CGCCCTAAGCGTAAAAAGTTTAAGGTAAAACCAACCACCATGGCCCAACAGGAAAAGAAAGAGTTAGAGTAGTTGTAAGTTGACTACGTCTGGAAACCCTGAATTTGAAAGTTTATACTTTTAGATTCAGGGTTTTTGTTTTTATCGATTTTGTTTCTACACTATGTCTATTTATTCGTCCTCCCGAATTTATTTCGGAGCCTGCCCCGATTTTTCATCGGAGGTATAAAATGAAATCAAGTTTACATTTTTTAAACTTTAAATGCTGAAACGATCCCGAAGCTTCGGGACAGGATGGCGTAGAATACGTCACCCCGAATTTTATTTCGGAGCCTGTCCCGATTTTTTATCGGGGGTCTAAGATGAAATCAAGTTTATATTTTTATTCTTAAAGCTTCGGGACAGCAAGACGTTAAAGTCGTAAACTTCAAAACCACTCTCTATACTGCATCACTCTAAAATCTATAGTATTGAAATTCTTATCTTTCTGTTTCAATTGTTTGTAAAGCTCCATACTTCCAATGGCACGATTTGCTGAACCCGAAGGTGCGGTTAGGGAAACTGTTTTTATGAGTCGGCCGTTTAGTACAAACTGGTGTATCCTGGGCACCTCGTTAGAAATCACTTTTAACCTAATATCACTTTCAGCTTCTTTTAGATGTCTTCTAAAAAAATACTCAGGACCATTTTTGGAATTTCCACCGGTAAAAAGCAGGGTTTCTATTTTTGGGTGTTCTTCTAAAATTCCCAGCATGTTTCTAAGTTCAACCTTCTGCATCCCAAGATCTGAGGCATCAACCTTTTCTCTCCTACTGCTTTCTACCATATCGCAGATACCAATTCCTCTTTTTTCAAGAAATTCTTTGCGTTGTTTGATAGCTGCTTCCGTAGTTTCAAATTTGAGATCTAGATCAAAAATATTATCCAAAACAATCCATAAAAGTCCGTCGCGACTGCCATAACAAAAATTAACATCACCTTCTTTAAACTCCCCTTTCGTAAATCTTGGAGGCGGTAATGTGCCTACAATTAGTTTTGTAGCATTTTCGGGAATAAAAGGTTTAAATGGATGTGTATGGTGAAACATGTCGCTTCGCGGTTTTTTGTTTGGGGGTTTGTTGTTTGGTGTTTATTGTTGCTTTAAATTTTAAAATAAAAAACTGTCTTACCTTTTCTTTTTTGCATTGCCCAAAAAAGAAACAAAAAAGTCTAGGCTTACGAAACTTTAACTAGATTTATTGCTCAACCACTAAATTTTAGGAACTCGCCAGCGTAATAGGTTAAACTTCAAAATCCGTTTGGTTCAAACAGCCTAAAATTTTACGTGGTTTTCGCTTCAAATCTGACGTTAAACTTTTGATAGGCCGAAAATTTGGTTAAACTTTATTTCAGCTTAATAACCAAATCATCGGCAAAGACCATGGTGCCTTCTTTATGAATTATTTCATCGATTTTGCCTTCATTATTAGCCGTGATGGTGGTTTCCATTTTCATCGCCTCAATCACAAACAAAGGTTCATTCTTTTTTACTTTTTGTCCTTTTTCGACTAAAATTGAAGAAATAGAACCCTGAATTGGTGCACCTACTTCTTTATCATTAGACTTATCGATCTTTTGGTGAACCACTTTTTCAACCTTAACCGACTTATCCTGAATTTTCACCGTTCTGGTCTGGCCGTTTACTTTAAAAAACGCATCTACCAGTCCATCTTCATCTGCAGTTCCCACCGATAAGAATTCGATAAGCAGCGTTTTTCCCTTATCCATTTCTACAGTAATCTCTTCACCGGGTTCCATTCCGTAGAAGAAATTAGGAGTTGGAATATTCATTACTTCTCCGAACTTTCGATAATGATTAAAATATTCGGTAAATACTTTTGGATATAATTTATACGAGAGGAAATCGGTCATTTCCAGTTTTCGACCCATCCCTTCCTTAAAAATATCGCAGAATTCCTTAAATTCTTTTTCAAAATCTATAGGTTCTAAATGCGCATTTGGCCTATCGGTATAAGGTTCCTGATCTTTTAAAATGATCTTTT
>DATFJA010000126.1:0-2042 GCA_035269545.1 Salegentibacter sp. | reverse complement strand
TTAAGCAAGATTGCGCATTTGTAGCTGTTCCCGAGAAAAAAGCTGAAGAACTTATTGGTTTGCTCAATAATTCTAAGCTAAAAAAGAAAAAAGTAAGAGTGCGATATGTTTAAGAGTGATTTCATAAATTTTTTCTGAAGTACATTTGAATATGAAAAGCCAGCAACCAAATAATCCGCTTCACGGAGTAAAGCTTGCCGATATTCTTGAATTTCTGGTAAACCGTTATGGTTGGGAAGAAATGGGTAAAAGAATAAATATAAAATGCTTTACCCAGGATCCATCCATAAAATCCAGTTTAAAATTTTTACGTAAAACGCCCTGGGCCAGGACTAAGGTAGAGCAATTGTATCTGGATTCGTTTTAGGAATGTGGATTCCCGTAAAATTTATTCAAGAATTCAGAATACCTTTAAGGATTAGATTTGAGAAAAATCAGGAAGGTAGTTTGATGAAAAAAATTATAATTTGGATTAAGCTTAATTGGATAAAACTGCTCGTCGCTATTATTTCGGGCATAATCACCTATGAGTTACTCGATTGGATCTATATCCAGAATCTCTAATTAAGTTGAAGAAATACCTTGAAAATAACCAGTCTACTATCCAATAAAAAGAAGTAGTTTTGCCGCTTATTTAAAATTAATAGTAATGAAGCGTGTAAATCAATATAAAAAGCTCTTTAATGTTGAAAAAGAGATAGATCTTAAACAACTTAAAAGCACTTACCGTAATCTGGTTAAAGAATGGCATCCCGATAAATTTAGAGAAACAGATGAAAAGCACGCGGAAGCTGAAGTAAAAAGTAAAGAAATTATTGATGGTTACCACTTTCTAGTAAGTATTGCCCCGCAAACTATAGAAGCTAACCTTGAGGAATATAACAGAACTATAAGCGAAGCCGGGATTGCCGATTATCAGCATAAAGGAAATCTTCTGGAAATATCTTTTACTAATGGTACTACCTACGAGTATTTTGGAGTAAACAAAAAACTTTTTATCAAATTCATAAGTTCAGATAAGCAGGTTCGATTCGCCAAAAGAAATATTTATAATTCTTTTCTATATAGAAAGTCGAAAAAAGATCTTGAGCTACAAACTGCTTAAGAATAATCTTATACTTTATAGAAAACCCACAGCTTGAATGCTGTGGGTTTTTTATTTGCTCGATAGTCGAGATTTAAATGCTCTGAGGCTTACCTCAATATTTAAGAATCATATTTACCATTTGGCTCATTCCTAAAAAGCTTAGTCTTATTTAAAAAAAACTTGGGCTAAATCTTACTATCGCCTTAACATTTGTAAACTGTTGAGTCTTTCTTAAAAGCTGTATTTTTGATTGAATAAAGAATAAAATATGCAAAAATCTGAATATAAAATTAAAATTATAGGTGCCGGACTTAGCGGACTTATTGCTGCCAAAGTGCTGGAAGATCACGGTTACGCTCCAGAAATATATGAGGCTTCAGATAGTGTTGGAGGGCGAATAAAAACCGATTTGGTAGAAGGCTACCAATTAGACCGCGGTTTCCAGGTTTTGCTTAGCGCTTATCCAAAAGCCTTGGAGTATTTAGATTATCAATCTTTAGAATTACAGGAATTATTACCGGGCGCAGTAATTTATGAAAACGCTAAGCCTAAAACAATTGGAGATCCATTGCGGGCTTCATCTTTAATTCTACCCACAATTTTCTCAGGTATCGGTACATTTTCAGATAAACTGAAGATCTTAAGTCTTTATACCGATCTAAAAAAGCTATCGGTTACCGATATTTTTGAAAGAAAGGAAACTACAACCTTGGCATATCTTCAGGAGAAAGGTTTTTCCGAAGAAATTATTAATAAATTCTTCAAACCTTTTTTTAGCGGAATCTATCTTGAACCTAATTTAGAAACCTCCAGTAGAATGTTTGAATTTGTTTTTAAAATGTTTGGAGAAGGCCTGGCGGTAATTCCGAAGAAAGGAATGGGAGAGATTTCAAAACACCTGGCGAGACAATTAAAGAATACTAAAATTCACTTTAATACCCCTGTAAAACAGGTA
>DATFJA010000125.1:0-2746 GCA_035269545.1 Salegentibacter sp. | reverse complement strand
AACATTGGCTCTGATTTCTCACCTATAGTACCAAGGTTGTTAAGGTCTTCAGACAAACTAATATCAGGTGTTAATCCATTTACATAATCTGTTTTACCGTTTGCATTTGCCGACTTAAAAACCAGTGGCTGCAACGCATAGGTATGATTTTCATTTGCCCCTTCTTTTCTGAAGTTTGGGCTGTCATAAAGAGTTACTGATGCCTGGAATTTTCCGGTTGTCTTCTCTCCTATTTGCACCACCTCGATATAAGGCTCTAGCCCGTTGATCACTAACTCACTGGCTGAAGCAGTACTGTTTGTAGTAAGCACGATTACTCTTGAAAGATTCAGGCTGTTAATTGTCTCGTTAGTTCTTATCCTGGAATTAAACCTGTTAATAAGGTTTTCCGCATTCTGATTTTCAAGCTGCTCCTGGTAGGCTTCGTTCCATTGTTCGGTCATAAAAACCTGTCCCTCGAACTGCCCGGTGATCATACTCGCCAGGTCTACTGCAGATTCTACAGATCCACCCCCATTATACCTTAGGTCCAGCACGAGTTCAGAAACTCCATTAGCTTTGAATTCCCCAAAAGTAGCATTCAATTCATCATCGAAATCGGCAGTAAAACTATTGTACATAAGGTATCCTACTTTCTTGCCATCAATATCCAAAGTTTTAGCAGTGTGTACTGGATTCTCAGTGTACTCACCAGAAGTAAGGCTTACAGTTTCCTCTGTCATCACGATATTTCCGTCCCGGATAGAACCTGTATTTATCGTTAAAGATCCTTCATTCAAAAGATCACTATAATTGTCCACCGTCATCTTAACCCCGTTTACCTCGGTAAACACTGTACCACGTTCTAAACCGGCCTCATCTGCAGAAGTCCCGGGAATGATATATTGAAGAAATCCAAATACGTTGTTAGTTCCGGTTATCGCTCCAAGTCCGAATCCCATCCCGGCGGTACTACTGTTCAATCCTTTAAAGCTTTTTTCAAGTTTATTATAGTCGTCAGTTATAAAACTAAAGCGGTCCTGATCATATGTAAGTTCTTCAAAAAGAATTTCCGGGGAACCAAATTCGGAAAGGAAAACATCTCTGTCATAGTCATCGGCAAAATAATCATTATCAAGACTGGGCATGTTTGCCTTATATAGATAGATATCATTCATTCCCTTATACACGAACTGTTCAACCTCAATATCTCCTACTTCAGATCTTTCATCTTTTTCGTTTGAATTAAGATTGTTAGCAAGAACTTCGTCATCCTTTTCACAGGAAGTAAATACAAGCCCCAGCGAAATAACAAGAAGAAAAAACAAATTATTCTTTTTCATAAGCTCTATGTTTTTTTTGGGATAAAAAATTAAAATCTCCCCTTTTTATTATAAATTTTTTCGAGTAAACTGGCATTTTACTGGATTATTGGCACTAACTATGCCAAAATTCAAAGGGATTCAAACCAGAGGAAGTGATGAAATAAAAACCAAGAGAAAATTATATCAAGTCCAAATTCCAAATAAACTGGAATACTAATTCCTGGGAATGCTTTGTAAGTTCCTCTTTAAGAAATTTATACTTGAGACGAGCTTAGATAAAGGGGTTTTAAATAATAAAGAAGCTTAAAAAAGATAGGTGTCATTAATATTGGAGTCCCAGGTTGTAGAAGAAGTCTTAAAAGAAAAAAGCCTCTTCCCGAATACACGGAAAAAAGCTTCTCATTGGTTAGCCATAATCTTCACAACACAAGATATTAACTGGCTAACTACACGTCCCGATAAGTACAGGACAAACAACACAACTTAACTTTGCCGAAAAATCAATTTAATGTGATTTTTACTGTACGGTCTAAAAAACCGTGGTTTTATATTGAAAGGTTCACAGAAACCTAAATCTATCTTATCAATAAAGTACCTCTTGAAAAGTGTAAACAAAGATTATTCAACAAATATATCTAAAATTTCACTCCAGAACCTATAATTCTAAAACAGGGCTGGCAAATATACAATTTCTTCTTTCTATTAACCAAATAAAAAATTGGGTTTCCATTAAAACTAACGATACTTTCATACTGTTTTTAAATCTATAAAACCTGAGATTAAGATTATTTTCAACCAGCTATTCGCTTTTTGCTTTTATTAATCTTAAGCTGAAGTAGCAATAGCATAGCCACAAAGCTTACGAGTATAATAATTAGCAGCATTTTTATTTCAGGAAATATATCGCCCATGTCGCCTCCGTAGTATGCTACTTTTCTAAAAGCAACTAAGAATTGGGTGACTGGGATAGACTGAGAGATACCATTTATAAATCCTGGGATAGCAAGACTTGGCCAGGTAAATCCGCTTAAAACAAAAGCCGGAGTAGAGATTACCATTAAGAGTTCAGTAGCTTTTAATTGATTTGGAATCGCTACCGAAAATAACATCCCAATTCCCATAGAGGCCAGGCTCAATAAACTTACCAACACAAGCATAGGAATATTAAAAATAGCAGCTTCTACATTAAAGAATATAAAAAGCCTACTTACTATGAACCACATTACCGGAAGAAACAACAGAAAAGGCATTGCTTTTAAAACGATAAGATACCAGGATGATTTATTCTTTTTGACCAGGCTTTTAAAATAGCCATCTTCAAAATCACGAGAAAAGACTAACGCCATTGCCAAAAAAATCACCTGTTGCATAATAGCGCCTAATAGTCCCGGCAGCATAAAACTTAAGTAGTTACCTGTAGAATTGTAAAGTTTATTGAAATT
>DATFJA010000124.1:0-4563 GCA_035269545.1 Salegentibacter sp. | reverse complement strand
CCATTAAAAGTGATCTCCTCTTTATTAGTGAAATTACCATCAACGCGAATATTTCCTTGAGAAGTTTCTAAAAATGCTTCGGCAGAAAGATCTTCAGGGCTTCCCTCGAAATTTCCGCTAATCTGAATTTCCTTCGGAATACTGATACTTAAATCTTTTTCACTAACAAAACCGGTAAGATCTGATTTTTGGGACTTCGCTTTAAAACGTGGGATATCGAAATTTATATTATCGGGATTTGTAGCATTATAAATATTTCCGTTAGCAGAAAATGAAGTGTTTCTCCAATTAAAGTTAGCTCTTGAAATATCAATTGAAGATAATTCACCTGAGGCTTTAAGATTCCCCGAAACTTTATTACTGGCCAATTCTTGCAAATAAGGATTAGATTTCAAATCTGGCTGAAACCTGAATATCTCCTTTATATCTACCAAAATTGTTGGCAAATTCACCGACAGTTCTGCCGTTTCGAAATTATCTATAAGTTCCTGAACAGAACTGTACTGCAAAGTGGCCTCGCCTTCTAATTGATTTCCATTTAAAGCTACTACAAGATCTGAAAGGCTCGATTGGGTATCTTCAAAATCAAGATTAAAATGAAATTCATTCAAATTAAGTCCTGAAGCTTCCTTAAAATTTAAAGCTGCAACTTCTGCTCCTGCCCTTTCATCTTCAAAAAATAAATTATTTACTCTAAAATTTAGAGAGTCTAAAACCAATGCATTGGCATTAAATTCCCCCTTTTTGGGTTCAGCTCCGTCTACCAGATAACTTAAATTATTTTGAGAAAAGTCTATCTCATCTACTATTACTTTCCAATCTGGCCAGGTAAAAGGAGAGGTTTCAGTTACGGTAGTATCCTGCGACTTTTCCTGAGTTTGCATTTCGAGCTTAACATCAGAATTATGAAGTGCAATTTCATTTACTTCTATTTCCTGCGTTTTAAGATCCATTAATGGAACTTCAGCTAAAAATTCATTTATATCAAGATTTGCCTTGATGCCGTCTGGAATAGAATTATAGTTTACCTCTACATTCTCCAGGTTAAAATTTTCTACCACGAGGTAAGGCATAGGCGCAGGCTCCTCATTCTCGGGTTCAGGAAAAGGCTTATTCTGCAAATAGGTTATTTCTGTATTGCTAATGCTGGCATTTTCTGCCCGAAAATCCATTTTTTCAAGATCGGTTTTCTCAAATTCCAGGATAAGTTCACCAAGGGATAGCTGGGTATCAATTCCCATAACGTCATCTTTAAAAGTAATATTGAAATCATTAAAATTAAGATCTCCTATATTAATTTCTGGCGCAGCTGTAGAGTCTTGTTGAGTTGATTGCTGTGGGGTTTGAGTAGAGTCTGTAGCAAAAGCTTCCATAAGAAATTCATAATTGAATCCTTGCAAAGAATCTTTTCTAATAATATTCGCTTTTAAACCTTCCCAGTCTAAATTGTCTATACTAATGGCATCCCCCTGAATTATAGGCCAAATAGGGATATCTGCTTCGAGCGATCTTGAATAAACCAGGGTATCACCCTTCTTATCTTCCAGATAAAGTCCATCTAATTGAATATTACCGGAGAAAGTAATAAAGAGTTTATCCAGGGTAATCTCAGTATTGGTTTTGCTGGATATATTCTTAACCAACTGGTTCTTTATAATATCCTGCCCCCAGGGGCTTCTTACGAATAACAATAATAGTATTATAAAAATAAAGAGCCCCGCAAAGAATTTTGCGAGGATCTTTAATATTCTATATCTTTTTTTCTTCTTCTTTTTTTCCTTTTCCAAATCCTATGATCGCTAGAATTCCAAATTTATTGTATTCTAGGAGTAATATAAAGTTTTTAAACCTAAGATTTAGTTAATTAAGCTTTATTCCGCCGGACTCAATTCAATATCGGGAATTGTTGCGGGTGGAACTGTATCCTCTGGTTCTGAAGAAGATTCGAGGATGGGAGCATTGCTAAAAAGATTCAGTTCTAAGGCTTCAACTTCCATAAAGTTTAAAATCCTAATATTCACTGAAGGAAGATCAGAATCTGAACCACTAGTTCTTTCAGCTACACTTATCACTTCGAAAGCAACTACACCAAGATTTTCACCTTGCAGATTTCCTTCTACGGGATCGTAATTAATACTAATATCACTGTCAAAAACCACAGCAATAATAATTTGGCCTGTTAACATTGCGAGGCCGGTTGCCCTAAGCGGCATAACATCAGGAATTTCGTCTAATAGATCTTCACTTTCATCCTGCCCCAGCCCCGGGCCTGGTTCGAGAAAATTCCTGGCCCCACTTGCAATAGGCCCTGCATTGTTCCAGGAATTAGGGATATCTTTTAAAGCAAACCAAGCTTCATCACCGGTTTGGCCGGTGTAAAGTGTAATTTCCTCACCTACATTCTCACTAAAGTAAGCGAGAATTTCACGTTGGCCAATTTCAGAAATATTATCATTTACATCGTTTTCAGAAAAGTCGTTAGGTTCGTTTCCGTTATCAATGCTTTCTTCATCTATTAGAATAAAAACCGCTGCAGCATTAGGATCAGGGTTGCCGTTTCCGTCACCATTTCCGCTTCCATTATCATCGTCAGTTCCGTTAATATCATCTGTAATATCATCGGATACATCATCTACATCGTCATCATTACTGCAGGCCGATAAACTAAACACCAGCAATAAAGAGAACAGCATTTGGTAAAAAGCTTTTGTATTTTCCATAAGTCCCCATTTAATTATTAGCTCAGAAAATTACGAATAAAAAAAGCTTAAAATACTAATAAACAGATATTTAACAACATAGATACTTATTTAAACTTTTAACTTCGTCAAACTAAAAAGTGTGCAATTTCACCACAGTTTTTAGTGGAAATCCACAATTTTGGATTTATACTAAATCAGAAATAAATCATTTCTTTAAATTAATTTAAGTACCCTAGAGCACTGTAAAACACATAAAATGAGAAGTTCAGAAATTAATAAATATAGGTTCCTGGTAAAATATTGATTAATGTTTCCAACTGGTATGGTTCTCGCCTAAAAGTATTAGCCTTTAAATAACCAAATCTAAAACTAAGGCCTAACTTAAAAAAATCCGAAATATGAAGAGAGCAATCACAGTAACAGTTTTAGCAGCAACTATGCTAAGTTCATGTGTATCAAAGAAAAAATATGTAGCACTGGAAAGTGAACTTGATAATACCAGAAGCACGCTGCAAAAAACACAAGTAGAAAAGGAAGAAATTGAAGAAAAATATGCGCGTATCGAGGAGCGTGTAGCAGATTATAATGCTAAAATAAATTCCCTGCGCGATGAAAATGACAGTAAGATGGAAATGAATGATCTTACGGTAATGTCTAACAACAACAAACAGAAAATGAGGGCTACCATCGCCAAGATGGATCCTGCTAAAGTTGCAGAGGCAGAAACATTAGAAGATTCTATTAACCTGGCTGTTTCTCATAACCTAAAGAATAATATTTCTGAAGGAGCCGACGATGAGGATATTGACATCACCGTAGATGAGACTGTAGTAATGATCAATGTTTCAGATAAATTATTATTTGGAAGTGGAAGCTACCGGGTATCAAATAATGCACAACCTTTATTGAAAAAGCTTGCTGAGGTCATCAATTCTGAGCCTGCAATGGAAGTTATGATTGAAGGGCATACCGATGACCGTACGATGGTTGAAGGATCTTACATCCAGGATAATTGGGATCTTAGTGTGAGAAGAGCAACTTCAATTGTACGTTTACTTCAGGACAAGTATGATGTTGCACCAGAGAAACTTATTGCCGCAGGAAGAAGTAGTTACCAGCCTTTAGTAGACAATACCAATAAAGAAAATATGGCCAAAAACAGAAGAACCAGAATCGTGATTATACCTAACCTGGATAAATTCTTTGCAATGTTGGAATCTGAATAAAACCTTATTTCAATAAAAATATAAAAGGCCCAAAAAGATTAAATTCTTTTTGGGCCTTTTTAATTTAACCAGATTTTAACCTGAGATTTTATTCAAATTTCCTCCTATTTCTTAAATTCATAAAAAGCAATATTATGAGTCAAGAAGAAAAAAAGAAAAAGTACGATTCTGACATCACTGCAGAAGATAAACAAGCTCTAAACGAAAAAGGGCGCAGCATGAATAAGGGTCAGGATAAAGATTTAGACAGAGAAAAGCCTGTAGATTTTACAGCCGATAATCTGGATATTCCTGGAAGTAATCAAACTGTGAAAGACGATAAGGAGAAGTTAGTAGATGAAGAAAATTATCGTTTTAATAAAAAGGGTGCTCCGGAAGATAGGAAAAGCTTAGACGATCTACCCGATCCTGATACGAAACAGAACAAATAATTAAAACCAAGCTGTTGATTTAAAACCCTCCCGAATTCAGGAGGGTTTTTTATTTTATAAAAGTGTCCCGTCCTGAAATAGCGATACACTAAAATAGTAGTGTAATGAAAAGTTCAGCAAAGACTGGGTATGTAAAGCGTACCCAAAAAGATTATTCGATTTCTTTTAAACTCCAAGTGGTCCATGAAATTGAGTCCGGAGCGC
>DATFJA010000123.1:0-2053 GCA_035269545.1 Salegentibacter sp. | reverse complement strand
TTAATTCAATCGCGCAAATTACCGGCAAAGTTACCGACACCGAAAATAAGATTCTTCCTTATGTAAATATTTATACCGAAAACGGAAAATTTGGAACTACCTCTAATGAAAATGGGGTTTACGAATTAAAAATAAACAGTCCGGGAGATTACGATTTGGTCTTTCAGTTTTTAGGTTATCAAACACAAAAGAAGACTGTTTCTATTGAAGAATTCCCATATCAATTGGACATTAGCCTGAAACCGGAAACCACCAGTTTAGATGAAGTAAATATTTCTTCTGGAGAGAATCCCGCAAACGCCATAATTAGGAAAGCCATTGATTTTAGAAAGCGAAATGCTGAAAAATTAGAGGCCTATACCGCAGATTATTATTCTCGCGGATTATGGCGAATTAAAAATGCTCCTGAGAAAATACTTGGACAGGAAATTGGCGATCTTGGCGGTGGCCTGGATTCTACCCGAAGTGGGATTGTTTATTTAAGTGAAACTATATCTGAAATCTCATATAAACGCCCAGACGATTTTAAAGAAAAGATTATTGCCTCAAAGGTTAGCGGTGACGATAATGGTTTCAGTTTAAACTCGGCCCAGGAATCTTATTTCTCATTTTACGAAAATACTATCGAGATCAATAGCGAAATGGTTTCGCCTATTGCCGAGTACGCTTTTAATTACTACAATTATAAGTTAGCCGGAACTTTTTACGATGAAAATGATAACCTCATCAACAAAATTAAAGTGAACCCAAAAAGGGAAAAAGACCGCGTTTTTTCAGGATATATTTATATTGTAGAAGACCTGTGGCAAATTTTTGGAGTAGAACTCCAAACTACCGGGCAGGCTATCCAGGTGCCGCCCATTGAAACTTTAGACTTTAAACAAAATTACCGCTTCTCAGAAGAAAATGGTTTTTATATTCAAATTTCGCAAACCGTAGATTTTCAGTTTGCGATGTTTGGAATTTCAGGAGATGGTAGGTTCACCGCCGTTTACAGCAATTATGATTTTGAACCTGAATTCAATAAAAACAGTTTTGGCAGCGAAATCATGTCTTTTGCTGAAGCAGCCAATAAAAAAGATTCAACTTATTGGCAAAAGCTACGCCCAGTGCCGCTAACCGATGAGGAAATCAACGATTATGTAAAAAAGGACAGTATTCAAACCCTGAGAAATTCCAGGCCTTATAAAGACTCTATTGATGCGGTGCGAAATAAATTCAACCTAAGCGCTCCAGTTTTTGGTTATTCCTGGCAGGATTCTTTTAAAGACAGGTATTTTAATATAAGCTCTCCACTAATGGGCACGCATTTTAATACCGTGCAGGGCTGGAATACTTCTAGCACAATTTCTTATAGACAGAATGACGCTGAAGACGAGAACTCCGGAAAGTTCTGGCGATTATATTCCACGCTTAATTATGGTTTCAGTGATGAGCGTTTTAGAATTAAGGGAGGTTTTCAGAAGCAATTTAATAATTCCAGCAGACCGGTTTTAAAAATTTCCGGTGGAATAGAAACCGCACAAATTAACGATAGAACGCCAATCTCTGAGCGATTAAACGATATTACTACCGTATTCTTTGAACGCAATTACCTCAAACTTTACGAACGTTCTTTTGCCGAAATTGCATACCAGCAGGAAATATCTAATGGCCTCTATTTCTTCGGAGATTTAAGTTATGAGGATAGAAATCCGCTATTTAACAATACCGACCAGGTAATTATTGATAATGAAGGTGTAGAATACACTTCCAACAATCCAATTGATCCTCAACATTATGGCACCATTTCATTTAGAGAACACGACATTTTCAAACTGAATCTTACTACCAGAATAAGATTCGGACAAAAATATATGAGTTATCCCAGCGGAAAATTCAATATTAATAATGAAAAATATCCTACGCTATATTTAAGTTACCAGAAAGGTTTTGGTGCCAGTATAGAAGAATATAATTTCGATCAATTTAAAGCCTCGGTAACGCAAAGCTTTAAACTGGGGAATAAAGGTGAATTTGGTTACAACTTAAATGGGGGAACCTTTTTAAATGC
>DATFJA010000122.1:0-2255 GCA_035269545.1 Salegentibacter sp. | reverse complement strand
TAATAAAAAACCTGCCGGTTATGGGCAGGTTGTATTTTAATTTATTGATACCGAAACAAGTTCAGCTTAACATCTTAGATACATTTAAAATCCATAATTAATTCCTAATCCGAATACTTCTCTTATTTGAAATCCCTGTACGGCATTATCGTCATAAATGGCCTGGAAAATAAGATTTGTAGAAAGATAATCGTTAATCTTCATTTTCATGTTCATGGTGTAATCTATATCCACATTTTGTGGATCTTCAAGGTAATTGGAGTAGAGGTTAAGCAGGTTTTCCATCGTTACGTTTTCAATAACGTCAAATTTAGCATATCCCGAAACCGAGGCGCCAAGTTCAAAACGCATTGCTTTATTAGCATCTACACCAAAATAATCTCCATCTACATAACCTGGTCCAGAGGTGAAATCTTTATCTACAAAAACCATTCTTCCGGTAGCCGGTGCAATATTTACATAGAAATTTTCACTTTTCTTCCACATCATCCCGGGACCGAACTGAAGGTAGGCGGGAGATAAAAAGTTAGTATATTCTGTTCGGGTAGTTTCTCCTGTTTCAGCATCTTCACCAAATTTATAACCTTTGGTGATTTGTGTTCTGAAATTAAGAAAAAGTGAATAATACCAGTTTGAATCTTCTAATTGCTTACCTGCGATTGAGTTAAATTCTAAACGGTCACTTGTTTTTCTCGCAAACTCATCGCTGCGTTGCTTTGTGATCCCATAATCTACGAGCAACCTATTATCCCAGGTAAAATCGTCTTTTAAATAATTGAAATTATAGTCAAAAAGTAAATTTCCTGAAAGGTTAGAGGTTCCACCGCCAGTCCATTCTTCGTTAAAGGCCGATTGATTAAAAAGTAAGGAAATATTTCCTTCTTTGGTCCATCCTTGTTTTTGTTCTTCTTCCTCTTCCTGAGCAGACATATTAAAAATTCCGCCAAATAGAGCGAAAGCAAGTACTAATTTTTTCATTTTTTTATAATTCTGAATGTCACCTGAACGCTAATACAAGAATATAATCACTTTCTTGATATTGTTGAATTTGCGTCCAGCATCATGCTGGTTCATCTTAGTTTTTTGGTTTCTTGTACAAAGGTACCGACGAGCATGCCTCGCCATACATTAAACTCTTTACAACGGGTTGTAATTTTTCTATTAAAAGTAAATAAGCATTTTTTGGAACCGGTTTGTGGGCACAACCCTTTACAATTACAGGCTTATCCTTTAAATCGCTTACATCCATTTTTAAAATAGCTTCGGTGTACAGCACTGTCTCCAGTGTTTCCAGATCGCCGGTTATTACTTTTTTTGCGTAAGGCTGTAAATAGGTAGCCAATAACATAAATGCCCAGGCCGGGATAATCGCATCGCTGGAGCAGGTAAGTGCAATGAATTTGCCTTCGTACTGGCTCCAGTCATGATTTTTGGCCTGTTCCCTAAATTCACTTTCCCGTAATACAAAACCTTCCAGCAGCCAGTCTTTCACATCAAACAAAACACGTTCGCCTTCAGGATAATAATCCTCAAGGTTAAAAGTGATTAGTTTGCTGTTGGCTACCCGGTTTACAATTTCTTCAGCCATAATGAAGTTAAGAGTTAAAAGTTAATTGGAATTAAACATTTTAAGCAAAATTGTTTATTCTCTTTTGGGAACTAGGGGCTTTTTATAAAAGCCCTAATTCCAATTTTGCTTCTTCGCTAATTAGATCCTGATTCCACGGCGGATCGAAAGTGATCTCTACTTCGGCCTCTTTAACCGTATCTATAGAAACGACTTTTTCTTTTACTTCCTGCGGTAAACTTTCGGCTACCGGGCAGTTTGGTGTAGTAAGGGTCATTAGGATTTTTACTTCATAATCGGTGTTTACCATTACATCGTAAATAAGTCCTAATTCGTATATATCTACTGGAATTTCCGGGTCATAAATGGTTTTTAAAACCTTTACGATCTTTTCTCCCAATTCCTGTGTATCTATTTCTTTTTCCATCTTATTTTAGTTGTGTTTGGTATGCCACAGCATACATTTTAAGTTGTTTGATCATACTCACCAAACCATTGGCACGGGTAGGAGACAAATGCTCTTTCAGGCCAATATCATCAATAAATTTTGTGTCGGCTTCAATAATCGCTGAAGGGTGATGATTGGAAAAGGCCCTAATTAAAATGGCTACAATACCTTTGGTGATTATCGCGTCACTATCTGCCGTAAAAATCAGTTTTTCATCCTCCAGCTCGGCGTGAACCCACA
>DATFJA010000121.1:0-6083 GCA_035269545.1 Salegentibacter sp. | reverse complement strand
AAAACTGCGATCGCATCTTCATCGGCTTTTTCTTTTGCTTCACTAAGGAATTCGGTGGCGAAAGATTTTTTTAGCAATCGGGTAAAAGCATCTTCAATGGCAGTTTTTATGTATTTAAGTCCAGAAAATTTCAGATCTTTTATAATTGCTTTCTCAATTATAAATAATGCCTCATCTTTATCAACTTCCAGTTTAAGCTTAATTATTCCTAATTTTTCGGCACGGTGCATAGCCAAAAATCTATGCGAAGGAATTTTATTTAGCGATTCTTCCCATTTTTCAAACTGCCTAAATTTTGAAGCTTCAGGATGTTCCTCTTCAGTTTTTACCCATTTTGTAATTATCTGTGCTTTGCGAGCATATAACCTTCTTAGTGAGTTTCTAACATAAGGGTTCTCATTGATCCATTCAGCGATTATATGGCCTGCGCCGGTAAAAGCTTCTGCTTTGCTTTTTACTTTTTCAGAAAGAAATTGTTTGGCAGTTTGCTCAATATTTTGAGCGTTTTGTGACATCAAAATTTTAGCAAGTGGCTCTAAGCCGGCTTCCCTAGCTGTATCTGCTTTTGTTTTTCGCTTCTTTTTATAGGGTAAATAAAGATCCTCAACTTCGGTTAAAGTTGTGGCTTTTTCAATTTTTTCAGCTAAAATATCGGTTAAAGCATCTTGCTCCTTTATTGATTTAAGAACAGAATTCTTTCGCTTTTCCAGATCTTTAAAAGAAATGAGCAGTTGAGATATCTTTTCAACAGCGACTTCATCTAAATTTCCAGTGGATTCTTTCCGGTAACGAGAAATAAACGGAATTGTAGCATCGGCTTCTAAAAGCGCGATCGTATTTTGTATGCTTTTGGCGGGTAATTGTGCGCGAGATTGTATATAGTCCTGTACTTTCAAATAGTGGGATTTCAGATTAAGTAATACTTCGACTGAATTTTCAGAGAATTTCAGCAAATATATGACTGAATATGTTTAAATAATCCCTTCTTTACGCGAATGTTTTATCGCTTTATGGCTATGCTTAAAATAACAAACGCTTACACCAAGACTTTCAATATTATTCAAAATTTCAGTTATTTCCGATTTCTGATTTTTCCCTGTTTGTCTTATATAAACCGCTTTTAACCTCTTAGGAAAAATCTTGCAAATGCGCTCGTAAATATCGGCATCTTTTTGAGAGTCATCTCCTAAAAGAACATAGGTGATATTTGGATAAAAAGATATAATATCTTTAATCTTTTCAAATTTATGGTCATGACTTCCTCTACCGGTAGAGAGAAAATCTGAAATCCCGGTTTTTATTTTTTTCAGTTTGATGACCGCTTTGGGCAAATCATGCATTTTGGCGAATTCGGTAATAAACTCATACAAATTCCACTCACTACTGGAAACATAGAAAAATGAGTTTGAGGCCCGTTCTGAATCTTGCCCAGAACGGCTTAATTCTTTATAATGCTCAACTACGTCATCAAAAATTTTACGTTTATGAATGTTTTTGGAAAGCATGACATATAACTTCTTGAAAAAGCTATTACTATGGGAAATTAGAAAAGTATCATCAATATCTGATATGATACCATATTTTGAAGGATGTGGCTTTAAGACCTCCCCTTTTTCAATAATTCCAAAATCTTTTACCTTACATACTACTTCATATTCATGCCAGCCACTTTTTAATTCTTCTTCAAATGGAATTGTAAAACGAAAATATCCATCGTCAAGAGTTTTGGTGGTTATTTCGGTATTTTGAAATTTGAGCGTAATCTCCACATTTTTTAAAGGACTAATACGAAACATATGGATAATAGCAAATGCATGCTTAATCCCTTTTCTATCCAATCTATACTTATCTGGAGCCCAGGATTCGAATAGGTGTCCATACACGTTTAGTTCCTGGTTGTTTACATAACCGCGATAAAGTTTAAGGTCTAATTTCAAAATTTTAGATTTTTATTGAATTTTTCTTATCCCAAAATAATTAAATTTAAGAACATTTTGAAGCTATATGGAAGAAATACAGAAGGTTTTACTAATTGTTAATCCCATTTCAGGGAATATTGACAAAGAAAATATCATTCAAAGCGTTGAAACAGAGGTAAGAAAAATCAATGCGGAGTTGCAAACATACAGAACTACCGGTGAGAACGACCAGAAAAAAATTCAGAATTTGGTTGAGGAAGACGACTTTGACCGAATTATAATAGCCGGTGGTGATGGCACCTTAAAACAAGTTGCAGAAGCATTAATAGATAATGAAACGCCAATTGCAATAATCCCGGCTGGCTCAGCAAACGGGCTTGCCCTTAATTTAGGCATTCCGAATAATTTAAAACAACAGATACAAATTGCACTTAGTAATTCTATTACCGAAATGGACATGTTGGATATTGATGGTGAGCTTTGTTTACACATCGCTGACCTCGGGCTTAATGCCGAATTAATTAAAAACTATGAACGTTCAGGCATTAGAGGAAAAATGGGATATCTCCTTCAATCTATTCCTACACTTTGGAATAGTAGATATCCTTTTGAATTTGAAGTAATATTGAAAAATAAAAAATTTACCAAAAAAGGAATTTTGCTGGCATTCGCAAATGCTAAGAAATATGGTACCAACGCTAATGTAAACCCCAAAGGAAAAATTAATGATGGCGTTTTCGAATTACTCTTATTCAAAAATTTCGATACGCTGGAAATACTAAAAACACTGCGTAATGAAACCGATGTAAACTCTGATTTCGTTGAGATCATTCCTATTAAAGAGGCCCAGATATTTTGTAAAAAACCAGTTACTTTTCAGATTGACGGGGAATATATTGGAGAAAAAAAAGAGATTTCCGTCAGAATTTCTCCAAGAAAATTACCAATAATGACTCCTGAACAAGCAAAATAAGTCTTAAAAAAAGATTTGAACAATTTCCGATTAAAAGCCTTGATTTCACGGGGCAACTTTCATTTTAAAGGGAAAATTTTATAGATCATAATGATTTTGTAGAGGATCATCAAAAGCAATTCAAAAGAACAGCTATGGAAAAGCTAAGTTGCTGAAAATACATACAATGGCATCCGAATATTTGCGGAATAAGGATGGAAAGTTTACTTTTGGCCCGTCAGAAAAATAAGTAATATGTTGTTGGCGTTTTTTTTAGTTCTAAGAGCTAATTTGAATAAAGATAATCCAGTGTAAATATGGTTAGCTGTTAACACCAAGGTTGTGATGCCATGTAAGAATTATAACAACTTAAAATCTTGAAAATCTGAATAGCTTCAAAATCGAATTGATTTTAAAGTGGAAGTGTGTTTAAGGCCATAATTTGGTTTCTTTCAATGAATTTGATTATTTTATACGGAGTTTGAATATGACAAACCGGAATTCTATAAATTAAATGAGAAAATTTCTTTATCTAATATTTTTTACCATTGTTTTCAATTCCTGTACCAAGGAAGAAAAACCTATTGCAATTTCTGCTGAAAATTATCACCAAACGGTAGATAAGATCACAGATATTATGGTACACGATATATTCTCACCTCCTGTTGCCAGCCGTGTATATGCGTATTCTAATCTGGCTGCTTACCAAATTATACGCCAGAAGAATACAGATTTAATTGATTTTACGTCTAATTTTGAGAATTTACAACCAATTCCAAAAGTTGACACTTCTGCGAACATAAATCTTGAAGTTGCCGCACTGGTTGCGCAAATTGAGATTGGAAAAAAATTAATATTTTCAGAGGAGCTTCTTACTTCTTATCGTGACAGCCTTTATACTAATTGGAAAAAAACGAATGAGAAGGAATTTAATACCTCTAAGGATTATGGGCTGGAAGTCGCGCAACATTTTACCGAATGGATAGATAAAGATAATTATAAAGAAACCCGCACTATGCCTAAACACTCTGTGTATAGTGACAATCCTGGACGCTGGCAACCTACCCCGCCTTCATATATGGATGGTATTGAGCCCCATTGGCCAAGGATAAGACCTTTTACCCTGGATTCTGCCTCTCAATTTAAACCCGAGCCTCACCCTGATTTCTCTCTAAAAAAAGGTACAGCCTTTTACGATGAACTTATTGAAGTTTATGAAATAAATAAAAGAATGGAAAAAGAGGGAGATGAAGCTGAAGAAGTTAAGATCGCCCAATTCTGGGATTGCAATCCTTATGTTTCTACGCAACGTGGCCATCTTATGTTTGCTTCAAAAAAGATCACTCCAGGAGGCCATTGGATGGGTATTTGCAAGATAGCCTCTAAAAAAGCTAATCTTGATTTTGCACAAAGTTCTTATGCCTATACCGCTACTGCCATCGCATTAGCTGATGGATTTATAAGCTGCTGGGAGGAAAAATACAGTAGTAACCTGGTAAGACCCGAAACCTTAATTAACAAGTATTTAGATGAAAATTGGAAACCAGTATTACAAACTCCACCTTTTCCTGAATATTCCAGCGGACATTCTGTTGTTTCTGGTGCAGCGTCTGTAGTACTAACTAAAATTTTTGGGGAAGAATTTAATTTCGAAGACGACACCGAAGTAAAATATGGATTGCCCGTAAGATCATTCAATTCATTTTCTCACGCGGCTAGCGAGGCTGCCGTAAGCAGGTTGTACGGTGGCATACATTACCGTGCTGCTATAGAAAATGGGCTTGTACAAGGTAAAAATCTAGGTAAGCACGTAGTAAAAGATCTTAACCTGCAACCTCTTACCAATTAATTAAAGCAATAATAATCTTGCTATTCAGTTTTTTCCTTAGCATTGATTGCCCTAAAGTAAAATTTTTTAGTAGAGATAAGTTGGAATAAAAAAGCGAAAAAACTAAAGCGACATAGCTTTACCGCCACCCAATTCATCAACCGGTCCACAAGGAATATATTCTCCGGGAACAGGATCATACCACATTACATTTTCACCAATTTCTTCACTGGTTTTATAGGCCCATATTGCCATGTTTCGAACCTCCTGCAAATATGCGAGAGAACCGGCATCTGCATCTAAAGTGACCTGAAGATCTCTATCCTGTGGATCTTGAGTTTCGGTATTTCTCTTGGCAATCTCATCCATTTCTGCGGGAGTTGCCTTTAAATATTTCGCAACGATCTGGTCATACTCTTCAGGACTTCCTTTTGATCCTTCTTTTTCAAATTCTTCCTCAAAAGCTCTTGAAAATGCATCTGCAGATTGTTTGAACTTATCCTGTCTTTCCTTAGAAGCTACTTCTTGCATATAGGAATCTATAAATTCAGCAATATTTAAATCTTCGGCTCCGGGAGTTTCAGTTTTTGGAATAATTACCTCTAAAATCTGTTGCAACGCAAAACCATTAGATGCACTTAAAAAAGTAGGCTCCCAGTTATAGGTAGGGTCATTTTTACAGCTTTGTAAAAGGCTTAAAGTAGTTGGACCTACGATAATAGCCCCAGCTCCAAGTCCTATGTTTCTTAATGCCTGTCTTCTGTTCATAATTCTAATTTTAGGCGTTAGATTTTTTGAAATTCTTAGAAGCATGGTCTGCCGCTCTTGCCGTCATAGCCATATAGGTTAAAGATGGATTTTGGCAACCGGCAGAGGTCATAAACGAACCATCTGTAACATATACATTAGGAGCGGCGTGCACCTGGTTATTACCATTTAAAACCGATGTTTTTGCGTCTCTCCCCATTCGGGCTGTTCCCATTTCGTGAATTCCAAGACCAGGTGCTCCCAGATAATCATAAGGCTGAATATCTTTAAATCCACCTTTCTCCAACATTTCTACAGCCTGGTCTACCATATCTTTTCTCATTTTGAGCTCGTTTTCTTTGAACTCAGCATCAAAAGTTACGGTTGGTAGCCCCCATTCGTCTGTTTTATTATAATCCAGGGTCATTTTATTTTCGTGGTAAGGCAAGGTCTCACCAAAGCCCATTAGCCCCATAGTCCAGCCTCCGGGCTTCACTATAGCCTCTTTTAGTTCTTTACCATAAGATGCCTCAGCAATAGTTTCGCTCCAGTCTCCACGACCGGCACCGCCCTGGTAACCATAACCACGTTTAAAGTCAAGATTATCGCCTTCTTTTAAGTTTCTAAATCGTGGCAA
>DATFJA010000120.1:0-2362 GCA_035269545.1 Salegentibacter sp. | reverse complement strand
ACGAGTTGGAATTCAATCACAAGGGTTCGCTTACTTTTGAAGATCTGGAAACCGGTGCGCGAATGAAAATAGATGCCAAAGAGGCCCGAACACGATATCTGGATTCCTTAGAAAAATCTCTTAAAACCACTAAAGAAGTTATGCTCGCCAATGCTATTACCTATCAACTTTTGCGGCTTGACGAACCAATAGGAGAGGCGCTACAAATACTTTTGAAGAAACGTAATAATTTAATGTAATATGTTTTTTGCAAATCCTTCGTTTTTATGGGCTTTGCTGGGACTTGCGGTTCCGGTAGCGATTCATTTATGGAGCAAAAAAGAAGGAAAAACCATTAAAGTTGGAAGTATAAAATTCCTGCATGAATCTGAATCTCGAAAAAGCAGTAGCATTAAATTAAACGAATTCTGGTTGTTGTTGCTACGTATGTTACTTGTTACAATTTTGGTCTTTATTCTGGCCGAACCAAATTTAAATTATAAAAACGAAAATTCACCAATCACCTATTTGGTTGAAAGATCTTTGCTTTCTTCTTCGGAAGTAAAAAGCCTAACAGATAGTTTAAACAATACCGCTGAGGTTCGTTTTTTAGAAACTGATTTTCCGGAATATCAACCTGAAATTGTAAGGGATACTTTTTCTGGAACCCCAAATTACTGGCATCTTGCCAGGGAAATGCAGAATTTGAAAACCGACAGTATCGTGGTTTTTACTAATGCATTTTTCAACGGGATTAAAGGGAAACGACCTGAGGTAACCAAAATCATCAATTGGATCAATCTTAATCGTGAAAACATACAAACCAATTTGGTAGGCGCGATCAAAAGAGGTGAAGAAATTGAAAGAATTTCAGTGATTAGCGATGCTGAACATTTTAAATTTCAGAAAGAAAAGCAAGACTTAAACACTTCAGACATAGAAAGCAAATTCGAAAATATTGCTGTGGTGGAGTTGGATACTTTGCAGGTGAAAATTTTTTCCGAAGAAGAATTCCAGGCGGAAAACAAGTATATAAAAGCTGCTTTTTCGGCTTTGGGAAAGTATCTGGAACGGCCTATTGAAATAGCTAACGTCGAAGAAGATTTAAATTTAAATTCAGAAGAAATTTTGATTTGGCTGAGTGATAAGCCGGCTCCTGAAACTGAAGGTAAAATAATGAAATTCAGAAGGGATTCTTTAGCCAATTCGCTTATTGAACCCGGAAATACTAAAAATGAATATTATTTAACCGGTAGGTTAAATTCAGAAAATATCGTAGCGCAGTATTTCGCCGAACAGCTTTTAAAAATTTTGAATTTTTACCCTGAAATAAAAAAAGAAGCAAAGAAATACGATCGCAGAGTTGCTAATTTAGCGCTTTTAGAACCTGGTTTTAAAGACGGCTCAGCAAAACCTGGAAATCGGGAAGGCAGGAATATCGTCAAATATTTATGGATATTATTTATCATTCTAATTTTGCTAGAACGGGCTCTGTCTCGATATAGAAAACAATGAATAAATCTGGAAAAGAAATATTAGTTAGGTTTCAGCAGCGCTGGCAGCTTTTACTATGGCTGGAGGTGTTCCTGTATGCAATTAGTGCTGCGGTTTTTACCTGGTTCCTTTCTTTCAATTTACTTCTCAGTATCTTGGGCTTCGGGCTCGTCTCTATAGTGGCTGCTGTGCTAAAAAGACCCTGGGAAATAGATTTGCAGAAAGTCAGTAGTTTTATCGATCGAAAATCCAATAAACTCGAATACAGTAGCGGATTACTACTGAAACCGAGCGAAGAACTTTCCGGTTTAGCAAAACTTCAGCAGCAAAAAGTAGCAAAAGTTGTAGAAGCTGAAAGCAAAAAACTTCAGCCGGAAACTAAATTGAAAACAGCGGCAATTTCTTCTATAGTTATTATTGCCATTGGTTTTTCTGTTTCTTATTTCGGCTTTACAGGAAATTACGTGTCCAATAAAAGTGCTATTCCTCAGGAAGAAATTATAGTTTTTAGACCTACAGATTCTACCACGATTAGATCTAATGCACCCGTTTTAAAAAATCAGCTAGTGAGCATTAAATATCCTGATTATACAGGCCTGGCAGTTGCTACTTCATCAAAAATGGATGTTAAGGCCGTTGAAGGTTCCCGGGTGAGCTGGCAATTAGATTTTGAAGGCGAGCCAGATAGTGTAAGCCTTGAAAGTATAGGTAATCGAAAACCAATGAAAAAGAACGGGACATCATACAGTGTAAGTTCGATTTTAGAAGAAACGGGATTTTATAATTTTAGATTTACCGATAGCTCTGGCGCGGTTTATACCTCTGATTTGTACGCGATAGAAGCTACAAAAGATGAAGCTCCGGTGATTATTCTAAAAGATTTACCACA
>DATFJA010000119.1:0-2394 GCA_035269545.1 Salegentibacter sp. | reverse complement strand
AACTTCAAACATTGCCTGGGTTATTTGTCCCAGCGAACAAACTTTAGTGGCTTCCATTAATTCTTTGAAAATATTCTCATTTTTGATAGAGGCTTCTTTAATTTTCTCTAAAGCTGCTTCAGCTGAATCTTCTTTGGCTTTGTGAAGGGTACTCAAGGTTTTAAGCTGATGTTGCTTCTCTTCTTCTGTAGCTCTAATCACTTCCCCAGGAGTAACCGTAGGCGAACCGGTAGAACTTAAAAACGTATTTACACCAATAATTGGGTAATCTCCATTATGCTTTAAAGTTTCATAATGCAGACTTTCCTCCTGGATTTTTCCACGTTGGTACATAGTTTCCATAGCGCCAAGCACTCCGCCTCTTTCGGTTATTCTATCAAATTCGGTTAAAACAGCTTCTTCCACGAGATCGGTTAATTCTTCAATAATAAATGACCCCTGGATTGGATTCTCGTTTTTCGTAAGCCCCAGCTCTTTGTTTATTATTAACTGAATAGCCATTGCTCTTCTTACAGAAGCTTCGGTTGGCGTTGTGATTGCTTCATCATACGCATTGGTATGCAATGAATTACAGTTATCATAAATCGCATAAAGTGCCTGAAGCGTGGTTCTAATATCGTTAAAGTCTATTTCCTGGGCGTGCAGCGATCTACCGGAAGTTTGAATATGATATTTCAACATTTGCGCCCTTGGGTTTGCACCGTATTTATGTTTCAGTGCTTTAGACCAAATTTTACGCGCAACTCTTCCTATTACCGCATATTCAGGATCTATTCCGTTCGAAAAGAAGAACGAAAGATTTGGACCAAATTTGTTGATATCCATTCCCCTGCTTAAATAATATTCCACGTAAGTGAAACCATTGGCCAGGGTAAAAGCCAACTGTGTAATTGGATTTGCACCGGCTTCAGCAATATGATATCCTGAAATTGAAACCGAATAGAAGTTTCTTACTTTTTCTTTAATAAAATGTTCCTGCACATCACCCATTAAACGCAAAGCGAATTCCGTAGAAAAGATACAGGTATTTTGCGCCTGGTCTTCTTTTAAAATATCAGCCTGAACGGTTCCACGAACCACGCTAATAGTTTTCTCTTTTATGTCTTCGTAAACCTCTGCCGGCAGAACCTGGTCTCCGGTAAGTCCTAAAAGCATTAAGCCAAGTCCATTGTTTCCTTCGGGTAGTTCTCCGCGATAAACGGGACGGTCTAAATCACGATCGTCATAAAGTTCTTTATATTTCGCTTCAACTTTATCCTCAAGTCCGTTTTCCTTGATGTATTTCTCACATTGCTGATCTATAGCAGCATTCATAAAGAAACCAAGCAGCATAGGCGCAGGTCCATTTATCGTCATACTTACCGATGTCATTGCATCTGCCAGATCAAAGCCGGAATAGAGTTTTTTAGCATCATCTAAACAACAGATAGAAACCCCGGAATTTCCAATTTTTCCATAAATATCGGGACGTTCATCTGGATCATTTCCGTAAAGCGTTACCGAATCAAAAGCGGTAGAAAGCCTTTTTGCGGGTAAGCCCATACTCACATAATGAAATCGGCGGTTGGTGCGCTCTGGTCCACCTTCTCCGGCAAACATTCTTGTAGGATCTTCTCCCTGTCTCTTAAACGGATAAAGACCTGCGGTATATGGAAATTCTCCCGGTACATTTTCCTGAAGACACCATTTTAATATATCGCCCCAGGCTTTATACTTTGGAAGAGAAACTTTTGGAATTTGAGTATGCGAAAGCGACTCGGTATGTGTATCTATTTTTATCTCTTTATCACGAACTTTAAATGAATAAACAGGTTCTACATATTTATTCACTTTCTCCTGCCAGCTCTGTATCACTTCCCAGTTATAGGGATCGAGGTCCATTTTTACACGATCAAATTCTGCAAAAAGAAGTTTTAGAAAATCTTTTTGGGAATCTTCGGCAAACTCATTTATTTCTTCCTGTTTAATCCCGTGCTTTTCTAGATATTTCGATTGATTGTTTGTCATTTCCAAACCAGAAACAGACTCGATAGTTTTAAAAACCCCATATAGTTTTTGAGCTACCTCAGCCTGGTTAGCTGCTTTCTCGTCGTAGCTTCTGTTATTTTCGGCAATTTCTGAAAGATAACGTGTCCGTTTTGGTGGAATTACAAAGATCTTCTCACTCATTTCTGCTGAAATCTCAAAGGTAGAATTAAGATCGGCTTTGGTTTTTTCAGCAATCTTATCCATAATTTGACGATATAGGGTGTTCATCCCGGGATCGTTAAACTGAGATGCGATGGTACCAAAAACGGGTAGTTTTTCAGCGTTTTCGTGCCACAATTGATGGTTTCGCTGGTATTGCTTTTTCACATCACGCAAGGCATCCTGTGCGCCACGCTTGTCGAATTT
>DATFJA010000118.1:0-3359 GCA_035269545.1 Salegentibacter sp. | reverse complement strand
AATATCGGTAAGGTGTTTTAATTTTAAGGTTGCATCAGTCGCATTGGAGATTAACTCCCTTAAAAAGATCTCGTGATCACTGTAAAGAAACTTCTTTATCAGTGGAAAAATGTTTTCTACTGAAACATTAATTTTTCCGGTTGCCATATATTTTCGTTTTTAATAATATTTTACGTTCCCTTTCTACAGTCAAAAAAAATACCATTAAAACTCCGCTGACAAACTGGCATAAGCTGTAATGTAAAATAAGTAAAAGCGTCTAAGGTTTTGCATCATAAATTAAGCAGTATAATTTTTAACAAACATTTTGTTTAATATTATGAATTCAAACTTAAACAAAATTGTATCTTTGAAAAAGAAATAATAATTATGGCTACAGCAAAAAAAACAACGACCAAAAAAGTTTTAGATCAAGACAAACTTGTTTCTATGTATATGGATTACGTGTTAGAGCACGAGCAACGTCCTAAAACGGTATATAAATTTTGCAAGGAGAATAAGATCAAGGAAGAAGAATTCTACAATTTCTATGGAAGCTTTGAAGGTTTACAAAAAGGAATTTGGGAATTATTTTATGAGCACACGATGGCAGTACTTCATAAGAGTCCTGAATTTGAGAGTTTTTCAAACCGTGAAAAAATGCTCACCTTCTATTATACTTTTTTCGAAATGCTAACTGCAAATAGAAGCTATGTATTATTCTCTCTAAAAGAACATGAGAGCCAGATGAAAAATATGGCGCAGTTGAAAGGTTTGAGAAAAAAGGTGAAATCTTTTGCAAGGGATCTTATTCAGGATGGTAATGCAGATAAAGCAATTCAAGCTTTACAGCAGTCAGAAAAGATTTTTTCAGAAGCGGCTTGGGTGCAATTAATGTTCTTGATTAAATTTTGGATGGACGATAATTCTGCACAATTTGAAAGTACAGATGTTGCAATAGAAAAGTCGGTAAACACAGTTTTTGATGTGTTCGATAATACCCCGCTTGAAAGGGTTATAGATTTAGGAAAATTCCTATGGAAAGAAAAAATGGCTTAATAAAGTCTACCCCAACAAATTATGAAAACAATAGATAATATACCCACAGGCAAAATTGGCCGAACTTCAAAACTGATGCAAACCGGAGTGAAGTTAGGAGGCAATTACCTCAAATATTATAGCAAAAAAGCTTTTAATTCTGAGTTTACAAGAGATGAACTTGATCAAAGTAACGCTGATGATATTTACGACGGACTGAAAAGTTTGAAGGGAAGCGCGCTTAAAGTAGCTCAAATGCTTTCTATGGAGAAAAGTCTTTTGCCAAATGCATATGTAGAGAAATTTAGTTTGGCACAATTTAGTGTGCCACCATTATCAGCTCCTTTAGTAAGGAAAACATTTAAAAAATATAATGGAGCTTACCCTGAAGAATTATACGATAAATTTGCAAACGAATCTGTGAATGCTGCCAGTATTGGTCAGGTTCATAGAGCCGAAAAAGATGGGAAAAAACTTGCTGTGAAAATTCAATATCCCGGCGTGGCAGATAGTATAAGTTCAGATTTAGCAATGGTTAAACCTATAGCTACCAGGATGTTCAATCTTCAGGGTAAAGATTCCGCAAAATATTTTAAAGAAGTTGAAGGAAAATTGCTGGAGGAAACCGATTATATTTTGGAAGTAAAGCAGAGCAAGGAAATTTCTGAAGCCTGCGCGCACATTCCAAATTTAAAGTTTCCTAAATATTATGAAGATTTATCCAGTGAGCGAATTATCACTATGGATTGGATGAACGGGAAACATTTAAGTGAATTTGCAAAGGAAAATACCGATCAGGAAAAAGCGAATAAGGTAGGGCAGGCACTATGGGATTTTTATATGTACCAGATGCACGGCTTAAAAGAAGTGCATGCCGATCCTCATCCCGGAAATTTTCTTATTGATAAAGATGCCAATCTTATCGCTATAGATTTTGGTTGTATTAAACAGGTGCCAGATGACTTCTATATTCCATATTTTGAATTGGCTAAAAAAGAAAATATCGATAATCCTGAATTTTTCAATAAAAAACTTTTTGAATTGGAAATTCTAAGAGAAGATGATTCAGAGAGAGAGATTAAATATTTTTCAGAGTTATTTTATGAAATGCTCAGCTTATTCACGAGTCCATTTCATGATGATACTTTTGATTTTGCCGGTGAAAGTTTTTGGAATTCGATTACTGCTCTCAGCGAAAAATATAGTAAAGATACAGAACTGCGAAAAATGAATGGTAATAGGGGAAGTAAGCACTTCCTTTATATTAACCGAACATTTTTTGGCTTATACAATTTATTGCACGATCTCCAGGCGAAGGTCGAGGTTAATAGGTTCCGCGATTATATGTCATAATTGTTGGTTTTATTTATTGGTTAGGTTGTGGAAGAGCGTTGTTACCGTCCCTATGGTAATGGCGCTTTTCCTATTTTTGGTCGCTAAGTGAATTTTTAAATAAAAAAGGCTGTTTGAGAAGTTTTGTTTTCGTCAAGCTGAAATAAATTCAGGGTGACGATTCTTTAAATACTTCCCAAACAGCCTAATTAAAGTGCAAAACCTAAAATTTAATCTTTCATTTCTTCTGAAGCTTCGATTTTTCCGGCCTCTTCTTTATTTTTCACGTATTCTTCTAGCCACTGGTCTTGTTCCCAAAGCACGTGTAAAACAGATTCTTTAGCGCTATAACCGTGACTTTCTTTAGGCAGCATTACCAAACGGGCAGTAGCACCAAGTCCTTTTAAAGCATTGAAATAACGCTCACTTTGCATAGGGTAAGTTCCCGAATTATTATCGGCTTCCCCGTGAATCAGTAAAAGAGGGGTTTTCATTTTATCGGCATGCATAAATGGAGACATGTTGTAATAAACTTCCGGAGCTTCCCAATAGCTTCTCTCTTCACTTTGGAATCCAAAAGGAGTAAGTGTTCTGTTATAAGCACCACTTCTCGCAATCCCGGCCGCGAAAAGATTAGAATGCGATAGTAGGTTTGCGGTCATAAAAGCACCGTAGCTATGGCCGCCAACCGCAACTCGATCACGATCTATATAACCCATTTCGGCAACTGCATCAATTGCTGCTTTTCCATTTGCAACCAATTGTTTTCTAAAGCTATCGTTCGGCTCTTCTTCACCTTCTCCTATGATTGGAAAAGAAGCATCGTCTAATACCACATAACCACGATTTACCCAATAAATTGGAGAACCATAATAAGGATAAGTGAAATCGTTGGCATTTGAAGTATTCTGCGAAGCTGAATTTTTATCCTTGTATTCTCTTGGGTAAGCCCAAACGATCATAGGATGTTTTTCAGGATTTTCTTTGTCAAATCCAGCAGGAAGATAAAG
>DATFJA010000117.1:0-24536 GCA_035269545.1 Salegentibacter sp. | reverse complement strand
TACTAAAAGGCTTCAAAACATCAAATTTATCCTAAAATTTAACGAGTTCTAGCCAAGCCAGCCATCACGATCCAGGCTTCGGTATTGAATAGCCTCGCTTATATGATTCCCTTTGATATTTTCTGAATTTTCTAGATCAGCGATTGTCCTGGAAACTTTGAGGATACGATCGTAAGCCCGGGCAGAAAGATTTAAACGTTCCATTGCGGTCTTAAGTAAAGCTTTTGAAGCATCATCTAAAACACAAAATTTACGAATTTGCCTGACACTCATTTGCGCATTATAATGCACCGAATCAGATTCTGCGAAACGCTCGGTTTGAAGATGGCGTGCCTGGGTAACTCTTTTCCTAATTTCAACACTACTTTCTCCTCGGCGCTCTTCACTTAATTTTTCAAATGGTACAGGAGTAACTTCAATATGGATATCTATCCTATCTAACAACGGGCCGCTAATTTTACTTAAATAGCGCTGCATTTCTGCCGGAGAAGAAGTAGCAGGCGCATCTGGGTCGTTAAAATACCCGCTAGGACTGGGGTTCATACTGGCAACCAACATAAAACTTGATGGATAGGTTACCGTAAATTTAGCCCTGGAGATTGTTACTTCCCGATCTTCCAGAGGTTGGCGCATCACTTCTAAAACTCCACGTTTAAATTCCGGAAGTTCGTCGAGGAATAAAACCCCGTTATGCGAAAGTGAGATCTCTCCCGGTTGCGGATATGCACCACCACCGACCAGTGCTACGTCTGAAATTGTGTGATGAGGGCTTCTGAATGGTCTTTGAGACATTAAACCTACATGATCTTTAACACGACCAACTACACTGTGGATTTTCGTTGTTTCTAAAGCTTCGTGTAATGTCATTGGTGGCAAAATACTTGGAAGCCGTTTTGCAAGCATCGTTTTTCCGGCCCCTGGCGGACCAATAAGAATAATATTATGACCGCCCGCTGCGGCAATTTCCATACAGCGTTTTATAGATTCCTGGCCCTTTACATCGGCAAAATCATGTTCGGGGTGATCCAGGTTTTTATAGAATTCTTCACGGGTATTGATTATGGTTCGTTCCAAAGCCTCATCTTTATCAAAGAAATTGATCACCTCAGTAATATTTTCAACCCCGTAAACTTCGATTCCACTAACTATAGCGGCTTCTTTAGCGTTTTGTTTGGGGAGAATGAAACCTTTAAAACCTTCTTCTTTGGCTTTGATCGCAATTGGCAATGCACCTTTTATGGGTTGTAAGCTTCCGTCTAGCGAAAGCTCACCCATAATAAGATAATCTGATATATTTTCTGCTTTAATTTGGCCTGAAGCGGCCAGAATTCCGAGGCTTAAGCTAAGATCATAGGCCGAACCTTCTTTTCTAAGATCGGCCGGCGCCATATTGACAATAATCTTTTTGCCCGGAAATTTATAGGCATTATTCTGAAGAGCGGCAGCAATTCTAAAACTGCTTTCCCTCACCGCATTATCGGGCAGACCTACAAGATGGTAACCTATGCCAGTTGCCACATTTACCTCTATGGTAATTGTAGTTGCCTCTACCCCAAATACGGCACTTCCATAAACCTTAATTAACATCTAAGCATTGAGTTTCTTAAATGTACTAAAATTTATGAAAAAAGATAATTATTTTTCTACAAGAACTTCTTTTCTGTAATATTCTATCAAGGCATCAATTGGTCTACGAACAATGTTACCAATTTCTATCCCGTAAGGCTGAGCTACAGCGCGAATAATATCTTCACTAAAATAAGCGATAGTTCCTATAAAATGTACCGGTGTATTCTGTGCTTGTGTATAGCACATAACACGCGAATGCATAAAATCGGTAATACCTTCATGTACTAACTTGTAGAAATATCCATTACGTTCGTTAGAAAATATAAACTCTGCAAAAGAAGCGAGATACGTGTTTGGATTGTCTTTGCGATAAAGATTTTTCTTAATCTCATCAGAATCCATATTGTATTTCTTGCCAAATTCTTCCGCTAGTTCTGGAGGCATTCTCTTATAATAATAATCTCTTATTAACCTTTTCCCAAAATAATTCCCGCTGGCTTCATCCATAAGGATATACCCAAGGGAATTAACAGCCTGATGGATGTCTTTACCATCAAAGTAACAACTGTTAGAACCGGTACCAAGAATACAAACAATTCCAGGTTCGGTGGTGGCAGCATAAACAGCGGCAACCATGTCTTCTAAAATTATGACTTCTTCTACATTGGTGAAGAAATTAGTAAAAATCCCCTCCAGTAATTTTCTAGGTGTTTCAGTACCACAACCAGCGCCGTAAAAGTGCACTCGTTCTACTTTATCCTTTACCTCTCTTAAATCGGCATTCTCTTCAACACGTTGTTCCAGTACTGTTTCAGGAAATACTGCAGGATTTAATCCTTTAGTGCGGGTTCTGAGTAATTCTTCGCCTGTTGCACTAAGTAAGATCCAATCACATTTTGTTGAGCCACCGTCCGCTATTAATATCATGTGTGAATATGGTTTTAAATTAAAAAGCCTGAGGAAAGTGCTAAAAGATTAAAACAATCTAAGCATAGCTTTCTTCAGGCTTTTTAATTAAATATTAAATTGAGTTAACGTGTACTGCCAAATCTAAAAGCTTAGCAGAATATCCATATTCGTTATCGTACCATGCGATTAATTTGAAAAAATTGTCGTTTAGAGCGATTCCAGCTTCAGCATCAAAGTTACAAGTATGTGCATCTGATACGAAATCCTGGGAAACCACTGCATCATCTGTATAAGAAATCACTCCTTTGTAAGAACCTTCAGAAGCTTTCTTAAACGCAGCTTTTACATCGTCGTAGCTTACAGACTTCTCGGTCTTAACCGTAAGGTCTACTACAGAAACATCTGCAGTTGGCACTCTAAAAGCCATCCCGGTAAGTTTCCCATCTAATTTAGGAATTACTTTACCTACCGCTACAGCTGCCCCGGTTGAAGAAGGGATAATATTCATAAGAGCACTTCTTCCTCCTCTAAAATCTTTTGCTGATGGGCCATCTACTGTAAGCTGAGTAGCAGTAGTTGCGTGAACAGTGGTCATTAAACCTTCAACAAGTCCAAACTCATCATCTATCACTTTTGCAAGTGGAGCAAGACAGTTAGTTGTACAAGAAGCATTAGAAACAATAGTATCTTCCGGCTTAACATCTTCATGGTTTACTCCCATTACAAACATTGGTGCCGTTTTAGAAGGTGCAGAAATCACAACTTTCTTAGCTCCTGCTTTAAGGTGTGCACTCGCGCTATCTTTTTCTTTAAAAATTCCGGTACAATCTACTACAACGTCTACGCCCACATCACCCCATTTAAGATCTTCAGGATTTTTCTCTGCAGTGATACGAATGTTTTTACCATTCACAACAAGATTTCCGTCTTTTACAGAGACATCTCCTTTAAACTTACCATGAACAGAGTCATACTTTAGCAAGTAAGCCAAATGATCAACATCCAGTAAATCGTTTATTGCTACAACTTCTACATCGTTATTTTCAGCCGCTATTCTAAACGCGATACGTCCAATTCGGCCAAAACCATTAATTCCAATTTTTGTACTCATAATTTAATTTTTTAATTTTTACACAGAAGTGATGTTCGCCACCCTTCTTAATTCCTGATCAAATTCCCTGTCTTCTTTTAAAGCAGTTTCCAAAGGCACGTGTACTACTTTTTGATGATGTACACCTACCATGATATTGGTTTTCCCGTCGGTTAAAGCTTCAACCGCACCAACACCAAGCTTACTGGCCAGAACACGATCAAAACAACTTGGAGAACCTCCTCTTTGAATATGACCTAGCACAGAGACTCTAATGTCATACTCTTCGTGGCTTTGCGAAATAAATTCAGCTAGCTGAAAAATATTCTTTCCGCTCTTTTCACCTTCAGCCACCACGATGATACTGGAGGTTTTTCCGGATTTTTTACTTTTTTCCAAAGAATCCATCATTCGTTGAATTCCTCTACCTTCTTCCGGAAGCAATATTTCTTCGGCACCGGCACCAATACCACTATTTAAAGCAATATCACCTGCATCCCTACCCATAACCTCAATTAAAAATAAACGGTTATGAGAACTGGCGGTATCCCGTATTTTATCTATAGCTTCTACCACCGTATTTAAGGCGGTGTCATAGCCCAGAGTATAATCGGTACCGTTAATATCGTTATCTATAGTTGCGGGAATTCCCACAATTGGAAAATCAAATTCTCTATTGAAATAAAGGCCTCCTGTAAAGGTTCCATCTCCTCCAATTACCACTAAAGCATCTACACCGGCATCGGTTAAATGCTTGTGAGCTTTTGCTCTTCCTTCTTCAGTTTTAAATTCTTCAGAACGGGAGGATTTTAGAAAGGTTCCGCCTTTATTAATGATATTTCTAACTGACCTTGCAGAAAGATCTTCAAAATCTCCTTCTATAAGTCCCTGGTAGCCGCGGTAAACACCTACGCAGTCTAGATTGTAATATGAACAAGCCCTAACTACCGCTCTGATAGCGGCATTCATTCCGGGAGCATCTCCTCCCGATGTTAAGACTGCAATTTTATTGATTTTCTTTGCCATTAGGTCAAAGCTATTTTAATTCTACAATATAACCTAATTTACTAAAAAACTAAAACGTTTTCGGTTAATAACTAACAAAAACAGCCCTTTTGAGAGGGCTGTTTTTAGTAATTTAGTAAATTTATTACTTATTTATTAAGATAAAGTATTGCCAGGGTTTCAGGTCCATATTTTTATCTTTTGAAATTTCTATCGTATCTCCCGATAGATAATCTTCAAAATTTCCATCCATTTTAATGCTGAAAGTAGTATTCTCATCGCTCATATTAGCAATATAAATCAATTCAGCCCCATCTTTTTCCCTTTTAAAAGCAAGAATATTTTCTTCATCTGAAGTTTCTATTTCCTGATAAGATGCCGCGTTTTTCGCACCGTGTAAAGCTTTATTTTCATTTTTCAATGTTCCTAGCTTCTGCAGTAGAGGCCATACTTTTCCTTTTGTTTTCGGAATAGAATCTTTCTCAAAAAACAGAAGTCTTTTGTCCATATCGTATTCCTGTCCGCTGTAAATAAGTGGCACCCCAGGCAAAGTGTAAGTAAGCGCCAACATGGTTTCGGAAGCATCTCCCATTCTTTCCTCTACAGTACCATTCCAGGAATTTTCGTCGTGATTAGTTACAAAATTCATCAAATAATCATCCTCCTGGTAAGTAGAATCTATTTTTTGCATGTAAGCATCCCAATCTTTAGCAGACTTTTTGCCCTGCGCCATTTCATTCATAATATGGTGACCTTCCCAGTTGTATCCCATATCGAAAGCATTATGAAAAAGGTCTTTATCTTCAGATTCAGCAAGCATAAAGATCTCGTGATCTTCTCTCATTTCTGAGGTAACCTGTTCCCAGAATTCGGTTGGAACTTCCCCGGCAACATCGGCTCTAAAGCCATCAATATTATATTCTTCTACCCAAAATTTCATTTCATTGCTCATTGCCGTCCAAAGCTCTTTATTATCGTAGTTAAGGTCAGCAACATCTGTCCAGCCCCAGCTTTCACCGGTGTCCGGGTTTAGCGGATCTACCACTTCGCCTTTTTCGTTTTGAGTATAAAAATCAGGATTTTCGTCTATCCATTTATGATCCCAACCGGTATGGTTTGCCACCCAATCCAGGATCACATACATCCCATTTTCATGAGCAGTTTCAACCAGTTTTTCGAAATCTTCAAAATCCCCGAATTCAGGATTAACATCGGTGTAATCTGAAATTGCATAATAGCTTCCCAGGTATTTTTCCCTCTCTTCCGGGTCTTCAATGTCCTCTACCGAAAGATCACCGGTTGCCTTTCTATTTTTCATGGAAATAGGATAAACAGGCATCAACCAAATTACTTTTACACCCAATTCTTTTAATTGCGGAATATCTTCGGTAAAGGCATTAAATGTACCTTCCGGCGAATACTGCCGGATATTCGCTTCGTAGATCACTGCAGACTCCAGAGCATCGTTAGATACAGGAGCTATCGTTTTTTGTTCTTCTTTTTGCTCTGCCTCTTCCTGTTTCTCATTGTCTTTGCAAGAAAACAAGGCTGTACAAGCCAGGAGCATTATTAATGTTTTTTTCATTTTTTATTTATTTAATTGACATTTAGTTGAAATTTAGTTTTTTCAAAACGTCAAGCTGAACTTGTTTCAGCTTCTAACGTGATATTAAATTCTAGCATGTTAGATCTCCGAATAAATTTTGGAGCAGGCTCTGAAAACAAAATCAGGATGACGTATCAAGACTTATTTTATTCCATTTTTGTGGTAAAGAAATAGGCCCCTTCTCCCGAAAGTTCCAACGACTTTGCCCACTGAAAAGTCTCTTCTGAAATCAAATTTTTAAAGGTTTTTCCTTCTAAATTCAATTCGCTGAAACGTTCCAGATCTAAAGTAACCGCTTCTTCATTTTTATTCAGAATTAGGACTACTACCTCATCCCCTGCTTTTCTCGTGATTAGGTAAGTAGCATCTTGCGGTGCAAAATGTTTGGTTTCCCCAGAATGAATTGCCTCGCTGTTTTTGCGGTAATTCATCAATTTCTTCATGAATTCCTGCATCTCAGATTTTTCCTCAGAAAGATCTTCGCCGGTAAAAGCATTCACTTGGCTATCGTCCCAACCTCCCGGAAATTCGGTTCTAATTAAACCGTGATCTCCCGGGTTTTCCGTATCGTCCATCAAAATCTCCGTACCATAATATATTTGCAAAATTCTCGGCAAAACGGCCATATAAGAAAGGGTCATTTTGGTTTTAGCTACATCTTCCCCGAGTTGGGTATAAATTCGGCTTTTATCGTGATTATCAGGAAAGATCATAATATTTTCAGGACTGGCATATGCAAAATCATTAGCCAGGCCTTTGTAAATTTCTATAAGCCCGGAGCCCCAGTTTTCTTCAGACTTTAAGCCACTTACAATTTTCTCCTGCATCGCAAAATCCATGGTAGATTTCAGGTTAGAATCATAACCATTATCTACGCCATCCTGCCAATAACGAATTAGTAACGGATTTGTACTCCACTCCTCCCCTACGATATTGAAGTTTGGATATTCGTTCATAATCGCACCCGCCCAATCACTCATAAATGCCTTATCGGGATAAGGATAGGTGTCCTGGCGTATTCCACCTAAGCCAAGAGTTTCTATCCACCAAATACTATTCTGAATAAGATATGTTGCCATAAACGGATTCTCCTGATTTAAATCTGGCATAGTTTCTACAAACCAACCTTCAGTCATTCCTTTTTTGTCGGTTGCTGAAGCATATAAATCCTGGTTGGTGGTCCTGCGATGATTGGAATACACCAAATCTTCGCCATTTTCAAATTTCTTCTGGAAGTTGATCCAATTATCAAAAGGTAAATCGTCCATCCACCAATGTTCTACACCGGCGTGATTGGCAACCTGGTCCATCACCAATTTTATTCCACGATCGGCAGCTTTATCTGCCAGCTCCCTATATTCTTCCAGCGTTCCAAATCGCGGATCTACCTTATAAAAATCGGTCATGGCATAACCGTGGTAAGAGCCAGATTTCATGTCATTGATTAACAAAGGTGAAGGCCAAATTGCAGTAAAACCCATTTCCTCAATATAATCTAAATGATTGATGATCCCTCGAATATCTCCCCCGTGGCGACCATAATCATCTTCACGATCAATTTTTTCCTCGTTTAAGAAATCGAAACTATCATTAGATTTATCTCCATTCGCAAATCGGTCTGGCGTGATCAAATAAATCGCATCGGTATTATCAAAACCCACATATTCTGAAGCAGGCTTTTCACGATTTTTCAATTCGTATTCATACACTTCTTCTGAACCATCTTCCATCTGGAATGAAATATCAAAAGTACCGGCTTTAGCCTTTGCGATTTCCAAATCGATAAACAGGTAATTCGGGCTATCTGCTTTTTTAATACTTTCTATGCTTACACCCGGGTGATTAATAGCTGGAGTGGCATTTCCAATATTTTCGCCGTATACCATTAACTGGAGTTCGGTGTCTTCAAAACCGGTCCACCAATTTGGAGGTTCTACGCGTTCAATTTGCGCAAAACCGGTTAAACCGGCCAGGAAAATTAAGGTGATTAGTATTTTTTTCATGATTTTTTGTTTTAAGTAATTGAATTTTCGATCTATCATCATTGCGAGGAGCGAAGCAATCTTCTAATTAGCAGATTACATCTCCCGATATAAATCGGTATCGCAAAGACGACAAATGTTACCAACAATTTAGACTCTGAAACGAGTTCAGAATGAAGTAATTACACCGCTAATTCCTGATTCGGCTGTAATTCAACAGCTTTTCCGTTTACATTAATTTCAATCGCGCTATCGCCTTCCAGGAAGAAAACAGTTTTTTCTGCAGAAACTTTTACTTTTAAAATCTGGTCTCTAAAATTCACTTTAAAAGAATAAGATTTCCAATCTTCCGGGATTGTTGGATTAAAAGAAAGTTGATCTTCCTTAACCCGCATTCCACCAAACCCTTCTACAATACTCATCCAGGTACCGGCCATACTGGTAATATGGCAGCCTTCTTCTACTTCCTTATTGTAATCGTCCAGATCCAGCCTTGAAGTTCTCAAATAGAATTCATAAGCTTGTTTGGTTCTACCTAAAAATGCGGCTTGAATACTGTGCACACAAGGAGAAAGCGAAGATTCATGAACCGTAATTGGTTCGTAGTAATCAAAATGTTTTTCCAGTTCTTTTTTGCTAAAATGGTCTTCAAAAAAATAGAATCCTTGTAGTACATCAGCTTGCTTAATATAGCAAGAGCGTAAAATTCTATCCCAACTCCATTTCTGGTTAATTGGCCGTTGCGACTTGTTCAAATCGGCAATAGGCACAATTTCTTTATCTAAGAACCCGTCCTGTTGAAGGAAAACCTCGTGTTCTTCAGAATACGGGAAGTACATATTTTCGGAAACTTCTTTCCATTTTGCCAATTCTCCCTCGTTGAGTTTGGTTTTACCCATTATGCGCTCATAATCCTCAGGATATGCATCTTCAACTTTATCAATGGTTTCCAAACAATATTCAATACACCATTTAGCCAGATAGTTAGTGTACCAGTTGTTATGCACGTTATTTTCGTACTCGTTTGGCCCGGTTACCCCAAGCATTACGTATTTATTCTTGTCCTTGCTAAAATTCACTCTTTGCTGCCAGAATCTCGCAATTGCGATCATTACTTCCAGGCCTTTTTCCGGGATATATTCAAAATCGCCGGTATAACGAACGTAGTTGTAAATAGCGTAAACCATCGCTCCATTTCTATGAATTTCTTCAAAGGTAATCTCCCATTCGTTATGGCTTTCTTCGCCATTCATGGTTACCATCGGATAGAGCGCCGCACCATTGGTGAACCCGAGTTTTTCGGCATTTTCTATAGCTTTATCTAAATGATTATAGCGATAAGTCAATAAATTTCTGGCTACCTGCTGGTCTTTGGTCGCCATATAGAATGGAATACAATAGGCCTCGGTATCCCAGTAAGTACTACCACCATATTTCTCGCCGGTAAAGCCTTTGGGACCTATATTTAAGCGCTCGTCTTTCCCTAAATAGGTTTGATTAAGCTGAAAAATATTAAAGCGAATTCCCTGTTGAGCTTTTACATCACCTTCAATAGTGATATCGGCCATTTCCCATATTTTCGCCCAGGCTTCTTTTTGCTCCTGAAGCAATTTGGAAAAACCGGTATCGGTTGCATAATCCAACACCTTATTTGCAGCGTCAACCAAATCTGAACGTTTATGGTTCATATCGGTTACATAGCCAGCGTATTTTCTAAGGCTTACTTTTTGTCCTTTTTCCACTTGAAGCGAGTAGGAAAAGGTAAGTTTATCTTCGGATGCGATTTCTGCGAAATTTAAATCCTGTTTTTCCCCATTCAGCAAAACTTGTGATTGCATATAGGTGTTTACGTGGAATTCGGTTTTAAGTGTTTTAGAAAGTATAAAACCTCTGTTAGCTTCAGATTTCACTTCTAAAGTCTTCCAGAAATGCTCATCCCAGTTAGCATCGGTATTTGTAATTCCGCCGTCAAGGTAGGGCTCAAACCTAATCTTGCCATCGCTGTTCAAAATTTCGACTTCAAAATCTATGGCTCCAAGTTCATCCTCAACAATAGAAAGAAAACGGGTTGCTTTTACCGAAATTTCAATATCATTTGGTAAAGTAGCTATGAAACTGCGGCGATGAAAACCTTCTTTCATATTAAGCTCACGCTTGAAAGTTTGGACTTTTTTACAGGTAAAAAGGTCTACAGCTTCATCGTTTACAAATACATTAATCCCTATCCAATTGGGGGCATTAAGCACTTTAGCAAAATATTCAGGATAGCCGTTTTTCCACCAACCTACTTTAGTCTTATCGGGATAAAAAACACCACCAATATAACTTCCCTGGAAACTGGGCCCAGAGTATTTTTCTTCAAAATTGGCTCGCTGGCCCATCACGCCGTTACCGATACTGAAAAGACTTTCAGACGATTTTACGCGTTCTAGATCAAATCCTTCTTCTAGAATGGACCACTCGTCGGGTTGTATATAATCTTGGTTCATTGCTTTATTTCTGTCTGGTTTCTAATTTAAATAACCCCGGGACAAGCCCGTAAGGTGCTAAATCTAATATTTTATAAATCTCACTTCGTGAGTAATTTCTTTATAAATTCTATGTCTATTTCCGTGAAATCATTGAAAACATAATCGGCTTCACCAAGTGTTTTCTCTCCTCCAATTCCAATGCTGATCATTTTTGCATTGTTTGCGGCCTGCACTCCGGCTACCGAATCTTCAAATACAATACTGTTTTCAGGTTTAATTTGGAGTTTCTCTGCTGCGATAAGAAAAACTTCGGGATCTGGTTTTGCTTTGCTAACATCGGTCCCGTCAACTATCGCATCGAACTTATCCAGTAAGTTGATTTTCTTTAGAATAGTTCGTGCATTTTTACTTGCCGATCCTAAGGCGAACGGAACTTTATTTTCAATTAAATAATCGATTACTTTTGTAACACCCGGCAAAATTTCATCATCGTCCATTTTAGCCACGTAAGAGAGGTAATTTTCATTTTTAAGTGCCATTTGACGCTTAAATTCAGTTTTGGAAAGTTCCAATTCCCCCCAAGCCAGTATTTTCTTTAACGAATCTACGCGACTAACGCCCTTAAGCTGTTCGTTTTGTTCTTCAGTAAAATCAAATCCAAGATCATTGGCCAGTTTTCGCCAGGCCAGAAAGTGAAATTTTGCGGTATCTACAATTACTCCATCTAAATCGAATATTACTCCTTTATTTGTCTCCATCCTTTTAAATTATCGCTCTTTTCTATTTTTTTCAGTCAAATAGGTACCGATTGGGTTTATTATTCTTTTTTAAATTTTTGCTTTAACCGGCTCATCCACATCATCTATTCTAAACGTGAGAATAGCCGCTATCAGGAATGCAATTCCACTGGTAACCAGGGCAAAGATTGGATTTCCATTATATAGATATTTTACCATCAAACCTCCAATGAGCGCATTAACAATTTGCGGTATCACAATAAAGAAGTTAAAAATCCCCATATAAACACCCATTTTCTTTGGTGGAATTGACCCTGCGAGAATTGCGTAGGGCATTGCCAGAATACTGGCCCAGCCAATACCAATAGCAAACATAGAAAGCAATAGCCAATATTCATTTGGCATCACATAAATTGAAAGCATTCCCAGCCCCCCGATAAAGAGTGACATGATATGAGTACTTTTTCTTCCAATTTTTAAGGCGATTGCCGGTAGAAAAAATGCAAAAACCGCTGAAACAGCATTATAAACACCGAAAAGTACACCAACCCAATCGCCGGCATCCTGATAGGTTTCGCTACTACTATCTGTTAGAGGTAATCCATAAATATGATGTGCAATTGCAGGAGTTGAGAAAACCCACATTCCAAAAAGCCCAAACCAGGAAAAGAACTGCACCCAGCTAAGCTGCCTCATAGTATGTGGCATTTTGGCAAAATCTGAAAAGATATCCAGCAAACTGGATTTTTCTTTTTCATCGACCGGTTCTTCAACATGGTCGTCCATTTTCTCAAGTTCCTCGGGAGAATATTCTTTAGTAGTGATTACTGTCACCAAGATACTTCCAACAAGGATAGCTGCTCCAATTACAAAAGATAATAAAAGGTTTAGCGGAACTTCTCCTACTACGGTCCTATTACTAATATCAAACCAATTGGTTAACACATAGGGCAACCAGGAACCAATTACGGCCCCAATTCCTATTAAAACGGTTTGCACACTAAAGCCAAGGGTTCGTTGATCTGAAGGTAACTTATCGGCCACAAGAGCGCGAAAAGGTTCCATCGCTACGTTAAAGGAGGCATCCATAATAAAAAGCATCCCGGCACCAACCCAAAGGGAAGGTAAAATAGCAATAAACCAATCGGCATTTGGCATTAAGACCAAACCTATTGCCGCTAAAATCGCTCCAGTAAGAAAAAAAGGTCGCCTACGGCCAAGCCTGGTCCAGGTTTTATCGCTATAATAACCAATAATTGGCTGAACGATCAAACCGGTAACTGGCGCAACCAGCCAAAACCACGAAAGTTCGTGTATATCGGCTCCAAAAATTTGTAAAATTCTACTTGCGTTGGCATTTTGGAGTGCAAACCCCATCTGAATTCCAAGAAAACCAAAACTCATGTTCCAGATCTCCCAGAAACTTAATCTACGTTTTTGCATATCGTACAATTAACGTTTACGATAAGCGTAAGGCCTATCAAAACTTATTTTAGGTAGGAAGTAAAAATATAAGTTCTGATAAAATAATTAAGCTGGGGTAAATATATGCAAAATTTTAAAGCTGAGACTTCAAAATTACTCGATAATCGAGATTTAAATATTCAAAGGATTGATTCAACAATTAAAAAAAATCAATTAAGAGCCTGTAGGCTTGATTCAAGGTAGTTTACAATTTGGTAGAATTTCTTTCTACTAAGCTAGTTTCTACAATTACGGTTTTATAAGATTCCTGCTCTTCTGGTTTTCTTTCCAACTTGTCAATTAACAAGCGGGCAGCTTCTGCCCCCATTCGCTCTCCGTGCTGACTTACCGTGGTAAGGCTGGGGATAAAACGTTTAGAAAGCTCCCCATCGGTAAAGCCTATCACAGAAACATCATCCGGAACTCTTAACCCTTTTTCCTGGATGGCTTTGATTGCGTGAATAGCAAAATGTTCGTTTACAGCAAAGACGGCATCTAAATCATTTTTATTGATAAAATCTTTTATTTCAGCCTCACTATTATCCATATCCTCAATCTTAAGAATAAGGTTTTCATCAATTTCAACATCGTTCTCCTTTAAAATTTCAAGATATCCCCGTGTTCTTAACTTACCTACACTAACGTAATCTACTGTAGAAACAAGACCAATCTTCTTTTCTCCTTTATCAATAAGATATTGAACCGCCTTCTTGGCTCCAATTACATCGTCTATAATCACCTTATCACAATGAATCTCATCTATAACCCTATCAAACAAGACCAGGGGCATTCCCTGGTTAGTGACCTCTATTAAGTGATGATAATCTTCTTTTTGAAGTGTCTCTTTTGCCATAGACATAATAAAACCATCTGTACTGCCATTGGCCAATAACTCCATGTTCAAGACTTCTTTGTCGAAAGAATTGTTAGAAAGACATACAATAACATTATATCCTTTTTCATTAGCCACCCTCTCTACTCCGCTAATAACTGTAGTGAAGAAATAATGAACAATTTCCGGGATGATGATCCCTATAGTTTTAGTCTTTCTATTTTTAAGACTTAGCGCGATATTATTTGGCCTGTAATTATAAAGTTTTGCAAAAGCTTTGATCTTTTTTCGGGTTTCTTCTCCAATTTCAGAACTATCTCTTAGCGCCTTAGAAACTGTAGAAATCGAAACGTCTAATTCTCTTGCAATTTGTTTTAAAGTCAATTTTGGCCTCATAGCAATTTTTAATTTAAAAATAATTAAAGGGTTATTTTTAAGATGTCGCAAAAATAACACAAAATTTACGCTATACCCTCAAATAAGAAAAGTTTTCAACACTCAAACGTTTTCGCAAAATAGTGTTTGGCAAGTTGCTATTTCTTCACATTCTATTTACTTACATTTAACATCAGGAAGTAAAAGTATAAGCTTAAATTTTAGTAAAAATCAATAGAAAAATTTATGAAAACACTATTCAAAAGCACGTTGATGTTGCTCTTTATGCTACCAATGAGCTTTTTTGCACAGGAAACCGTGAGCGGGGTTGTTAGCGAAAGCGCAACCGGTCTTCCGATTCCGGGCGCAAACGTTATTGTGAAAGGAACAACCAATGGTGCTGTAACAGATTTTGATGGTAACTATACCATTACCAATATTAGTACGGACGATATTCTCGTCTTTTCTTACTTGGGCTTTGCTACAAAAGAAATACCATTTGAAGGGCAGGAAACCCTTAATGTTCAATTAGACGAAGACCAGGCTACTTTAGAAGAAGTAGTACTTATTGGTTATGGTAGTACATCGGAACAAGATGCTACAGGTTCTGTAGAAAAGATCTCTCCAGAGAGCTTTAACCAGGGAGCCGTAGTTTCACCTGAGCAATTAATTGCAGGTAAATCTGCAGGGGTTAGAATTACTCCAGGAAATGGTGAACCCGGTGGAGGATCGGAAATTAGAATTCGTGGTGGATCTTCTCTTTCGGGAAATAACTCACCTCTTATTGTAGTAGATGGTATTCCCTTAGACCAAAGAGGAGTTCAGGGTGTAAGAAACCAGTTAAACGCCATTAACCCGAACGAGATTGAAGATTTCATCGTATTGAAAGATGCGGCAGCAACTTCTATTTACGGTTCCAGGGCTTCTAACGGGGTGATATTAATTACCACTAAAAAAGGTAAAAAAGAAAGTCCTCTTTCTTTAACTTATGATCTAAAAGTTTCTGCCGGAAGAATTATCGATCAGGTAGATGTACTTGATGCTGATCAATTTAGAACTTTAATAGAAAACACTCCGGGTACAGATCCTTCTTTATTGGGAGATACCAGTACCGACTGGCAGGACCAAATTTATCAAACGTCTGTAGGAGCAATTCATAACTTTACGGCAACACAAGGTTTTGAGAATTTTACTTATCGTGTTAACTATAACCATACTTCGCAAACAGGGGTACTAAAAACCGATGTTTATGAAAGAAATGCGTTGAACATAGCTCTTAACCAGGATCTTTTTGATAATCACTTAAAATTGACGTTATCTTCTAAAGCAATTGTTGATGAAAACCGTTTTGCAGACCAAGGCGCAATTGGCGCTGCTGTAGCTTTTGATCCTACACAGCCAGTTTATGAAGAAGGAAGTTATTTTGATGGGTATTTTGAATTCACTACCTCACCGCGACAACAGCAGATACAGGCTACACGTAATCCATTAGCGCTTTTAGAGCAATTAGATGGCCGTGGTACCACTAAAAGAAATATCACAAATCTTAATGCTGAATATAAATTTCATTTCCTCCCGGAATTGAAATTCAATGTAAATGCCGGTTTTGATTATTCTGAAAATGACGGTTATAATAGAAGACCTTTAACCTCTGCTGCAAATAACCAGGATATTCCTTATTTCGAAGATTACGGCGGATTCAACAGAAATACACTGTTGGATTTCTATTTCAACTATAGAAATGATATCGATTTTCTAAATACCGAGTTAGATCTTACTGCCGGGCATTCTTACCAGGAATTTTATATTACCAGCAAAAGAGTTGCAACGGTTTCTAATAATATCCAGGACTTCCCCAGAGAAACTAATCGTAATGCTTTGGAATCTTATTTTGCCAGAGCAAGTTTTGATGTTGCTGATAAATATTTAATTTCAGGTAGTGTGAGACGTGATGGTTCTTCAAGATTCGGAGGAGATAATAAATGGAGTATTTTCCCTGCTGTTTCAGTAGGTTGGAAATTACAAAACGAAGCATTTCTATCAGATTCTAATGTGATCAACCAGTTGAAACTACGTGCAGGTTACGGGGTAACTGGTAACCAGGAAATTGGAGCTAATTATGGTTACTTTGGAGTTTATAATCCTAGTGTAGGTGGCGCTCGTTACCAGTTTGGCAACCAGTTCTACAATACTTTACGTCCCGAAGCTTTTGACTCTGATCTTAAATGGGAAGAACTAAAAACTTATAATGTTGGTATTGACTATGGTCTATTCAATAATAGAATCTCAGGTACAGTAGAAGCTTATTACCGGGAAACCGAAGATCTTTTAGCTACAGTACCGGTACCAGCAGGTGCCAACCTTACCGACCTTCTTATCACAAATGTTGGTAGTACGGTGAGTAAGGGACTGGAATTTGCCATTAATGGTGCTATCATCCAGCAGGAAGATTTCAATTGGGATTTAAACTATAACATAACTTTCCAGGATTTAGAGATTACAAACCTTACTTTAGGAGAGGATCCTGACTTTGAAATTCCACAAGGTGGAATAAGCGGAGGTGTTGGTAACAATATTCAGCTTTGGAAAGAAGGTTACGACCCTACAACTTTTAATGTGTTCCGTCAGGTTTATAATGAAGCCGGGCAGCCAATAGAAGGTGCCTATGTAGATGTAAATGGCGATAATGAAATTACTGAAGATGACCGGGTTCCTTACAAAAAAGCTACACCAGACTATTTTATGGGGCTAACAAATACAGTAAACTATAAAAACCTTGATTTTAGCTTCACATTTAGAGGAAATTTCGGTAATTATATGTATAATAATACCCAGTCTGCGAACGGATTTGTTGAATCTGGAACTAATACACCACAAGATTACTATTCAAATTTTAACAGCAACGTATTAGAAAGCAATTTTAAAAACAACCAATTCTTTTCAGATTACTATATCCAAAGTGCAGATTTCGTGAAGTTGGATAATATTTCTGTTGGATATTTATTCCCGGGAGAAGATTTGGATGTTAGAACTTCACTAACCGCTACCAATGTATGGACAATAACAGACTATGAAGGTTTGGATCCTGAAATTGGTAACGGAATAGATAATAACTTTTATCCAAGATCAACTACAATTGTACTTGGCTTAAATCTTTCATTTTAAGAAATAATATATAATAAATTAGTTATGTTAAAAACACTAAAACCATTCTTAATCCTTTTTATAAGTGCCAGTTTCTTCTGGGCTTGTGAAGACGATTTAGATTTGCAGCCTGAAGATAACAGGCTCACGGCAGAAACTACTTTTGAAGATCCAGAATCTTATAAGCAGTTTTTAGCTAAACTCTATGCAGGTCTTGCGGTTAGTGGCCAGGAAGGTCCCGCCGGAGATCCAGACCTTATAGGTCTTGACGAAGGTTTCTCACAGTATTTGAGATTATACTGGTCTATGCAGGAACTCACTACAGATGAAGCTGTAATTGGCTGGAACGATGGTACTATTCAAGATTTGCACGCCCAAAACTGGACTGCAGGAAACGAGTTTATTAGAACTATGTATTCCAGAATTATGTATCAAATTGCCTTAACAAATGAATTTTTAAGACAAAGTACTCCAGAACTCTTAGAATCTAGAGGTATCGCAACCGATGAAAGAGAGGATATTGCGCGCTTCCGTTCAGAAGCGAGATTTCTGCGAGCTTTACACTATTACCACGCTTTAGATTTGTTCGGTAACGTACCTTTTGTAACTGAAGATGATGCCATTGGGGCATTTCTGCCGCAGCAAATTCAGAGACCAGAATTATTTGACTATGTAGAAAGCGAACTTTTGGCTATAGAAAGCGAAATTGTTAGCGCTAATTCTAATGAATATGGTCGTGCTGACCAGGCTGCAGTTTGGATGTTGCTTTCTAAACTATACCTGAATGCTGAAGTTTACACAGGTGAAGGTCATTATACTGAAGCTTTAGATTATTCCGAAAGGGTAATTAATGCAAATTATACCCTGGCCGATGATTACCAAAAATTATTCCTTGCAGATAATAACTCTAATGGAGCACAATCTGAAGTGATCTTTCCGGTAACTTTCGATGGACAGGAAACACAGTCTTATGGCGGAATGGCATTTATTATCCACGCCTCAATCGGTGGAGATATGGATCCTGAAGCTTTTGGAGTAAGCAGTGGCTGGGCCGGTCTTAGAACTACTTCGGCATTAGTGGATAAATTCCCTGATGGAGCAGATTCTGATGATCACAGAGCACTATTCTTCACGGAAGGACAAACTAAAGAGATTGAAGATATTTCAAGTTTCAATGATGGCTTTGCAGTTACAAAATTTAAGAATATTACTGTAAATGGCGAACAGGGATCTGATGATACCGGAGAATTTCCAGATACCGACTTTCCAATGTTTAGACTTGCTGATGCTTACCTAATGTATGCCGAAGCACACCTTAGAGGTGGCGGTGGAAGTCAAGCAGCAGCACTAGGCTATGTTAATGACTTAAGAGAGCGAGTAGATGCCGATCCAATTGATGGTTCAGGCTTAAATCTGGACTTCATTCTTAATGAGCGTGCTCGTGAATTGTATTGGGAAGCTCATAGAAGAACAGATCTTATTCGATTCAATCAATTTACCGAAAACGGAATCTGGCCTTGGAAAGGTAATGTTCCACAAGGAGCTACTACCGAAGGTTATAGAGATCTAATGCCTATACCGGCTTCAGATTTAGGAGTAAACACCAACTTAGAACAAAATCCAGGATATTAATTTTATAAAAGAATTAAAATGAAGAAATTTTCAATTTTATTACTAGCATTTGTCGCGCTATTAAGTTTTAACGCGTGTACACAAGACGACGATATTGTATTCGTTGCACAACCAGACCCCGAGGGAATTCAGTTTAGCAATACATTTTTAAACACTTATGTATTACCAGCGGGAAATCCAGATAATCTTGCCGAAAGATTTGTTTGGAATGAAGTAGATTTTGAAGCTCCTACTACTATTACTTACGAACTACAGGGTTCTGCAAGTGAAACTTTTGACAGCTATATGGTTATAGGAAGCACCGGCAGTAACAACCTTGGAGTTACAATTGGACAAATGAGAGATCTTGCCGAAGAAGCAGGTTTAGATAACGAGCCAGAAACCGATATGCCTAATACAGGAATGGTTTATTTTAGAGTTCGTGCTTTCGCCGGTGATGGAGAAGGAAACGCTTTAGAGGAATTATCTGAAGTAATGAGCGTTAACGTAGAATTACCTGAAGCTGCCGAAGAAGAAGAGCCTGCAAAAACCAATCTTTATTTTGTAGGAGATGCTACTGCTGCAGGTTGGAGTAACGATAATAACAATACTCCTATGTTCCGCGATGCAGAAAATGATGATATTTTCTACTTCCAGGGAAGATTTGCTGGAGGTCCAGATGTAGAAGGTTTCAAACTTCTAGAAATGCTTGGAGCATGGCAACCACAATGGGGTGGCACAGATGGAACCTTAGGAGTAAATGCAGGAGATTCTGATGACCCCGCAGCTTTTTCGGTTGATAATGATGCTTATTATTCCCTAATGGTTAATCTAGATGATATGACGTATACCTGGGAAGAAGTAGATGAAACCACAGCCGATGTTCAAACCAATATCGGAATTATTGGTGATGCAACTGCCGGAGGCTGGGATGCAGATACCGATATGACTCAGTCTGACTTCAATCCTCACATATGGTATATCCAGGGAATCGAGTTAGGAGATGGTGAAACTAAATTCAGAGCAGACGATGCTTGGGATCTTAGCTGGGGTGCAGATACTCCTGTTAGCGGTCAAACTACTGTAAATGGTCCAAATATTCCGGTTACCGCTGGAACTTATGATGTTTGGTTCAATACCCTTGATGGTCGTTATATCTTTATTCCACAGGTAGAAGAAGAGTAAAGACTAAATTAACTTAAGGGCTGCCTGGAAGGTTCAATTACCGTCAAGCTGAACTAGTTTCAGCTTCTAACTTGTTTTGATAATCAAAAACTTAGATTCTGAAATAAATTCAGAATGACGTTATAACAACCTTTCAGACAGCCCTTCTTAATTCTTATTTATTATGAAAAAAACTAAAATTTTATTTCCTTTTCTTTTCAGCTTGCTGTTAGTAATATCAGGTTGCTCTAAAGATGATGACGAAGTCGTTGATGGAACAGATGATATTACAGGCGGTGAGGAACCTGGAGAAACCCCTGATGAACCTCAGGCATTAGATCTTTCACAATATTCCAGCGGGCAAAAAGTCATGATGCAGACTTTCTACTGGGATGTAGAACCTCGCTTTGAATGGTGGAATAACCTTTCAGATAAAGTTGAAGGCTGGGCAGATGCCGGGATAGATAGGTTATGGCTTCCAGTAGCTACCAAAGGGCAATCTGGAGGTTATTCTATGGGTTACGACCCTTCAGATTATTTTGATTTTGGAGAATACAACCAGCACGGGACCGTTCCTACGAGGTTTGGAACGCGCGAAGATTTAGAAAATCTTATTTCTAAATCTCACGATTTAGGCCTGGAGGTTATTGCAGATATTGTTTTAAACCATAATTCTGGTGGTGGTCTTGAGTATAATCCATATCGTGATAAGGAAACCTATACCCTTTTCAATGAAGAAAATGGGAACGCTTCAGGAATGTTTAACAGGAATTATGAGCATTTTCATCCAAATGACATCAGCCAAAGTGACCGCGGTGACCTTTTTTTTTCGGAGCAGGATGTAGATCACGATGTTCCTTATGTACAGGACTGGTTCTGGAAAAATGAAAATTCTGTAGCGAAATATTACAAAAACGAAATGGGTTTTGACGGTTGGCGATTTGATTATGTAAAAGGTTTTGCTCCCTGGGTAATTGAAGCATGGATGGATGAAGTTGGTGGTTTTGCCGTGGGAGAGAATTTTGATGGAAATGCAGACGTTTTAGTTGATTGGGTAGATGCCACCGGAGTATCGGCATTTGATTTTGCTGCTTTTTATAAGATGGAGGAAGCTTTTGATCGTTTTGACGACTTAAATTTTCTAGATGGAAATATGCTTCGAAAAGTTTATCCCGACAAAGCAGTAACTTTTGTAGCCAATCATGACACTGAAAAAGACGATAATGAAGATAATCGCATCGCCACAGAAAATAAAATGAAGGCTTATGCCTATATTTTAACACACGATGGATATCCCACAATTTTCTACTCAGACTACGAAAATGAAGCTTTTAACGAGGAAATCAAACAGTTAATCGATATCCATAACAGTCTGGCACTTGGAGATGTAGAGGTACTCTACGTAGATCAAGATGAATATGTAATGAAAAGAGAAGGTAATGCTGAAAACCCCGGATTAATTCTATATATTAGCACCGGCAGCACGACAAAGCGCCGAAACGTGCAAACTAATTGGAATAACGTTACCCTTTTAGATTATAGTGGTAACACAACATATACCCCTACCTCCGATGAAAACGGAATGGTTACAATTGAAGCTCCTGCAAATGGATATTCAATATACTCCATAACAAAATAGGTTTTATTTTGAATTTTCATAGGTGTTAATTCAAAGACTGGCTGGTTGTTAATTCAACCAGCCTCTTTATTTTCTACCAATTTGGCTTTTACGCTTCAAGATAAGTTCGATTAGTACAAATTTCTATCGGTTTCCGACTTAGATACTCATTAGGAATTTCAGCGAATTTCAATCAAAATTATTATTGAATTCGGGGCAAAATTAATAGTAATTTGTCTTCTTCACTTCAGCTTCAGTAATTTACTACTGTACAAACTTTAATTAGCTTTTTTTACAAATTTGTCAACTTTTTAATGTTGATAAATTACTAATTATTTGATTTTAAGCTTATTAACAATTTTTGTTTGATAACTTTTTTTAACAAGATTTTATATTCTTGTACTTCTTTGTCTATATTTACATTCCGCTTGAAACTATTACTAATCCAAAATCTAAAATTAATATGGGTGTGAACACTACTACCGCCGCTCCAAAGACGTATAGCCAGGACGATGCTTTTAAAGCTTCCCTGGACTATTTTAAAGGAGATGATTTAGCCGCACGGGTGTGGGTAAATAAGTATGCGCTTAAAGATTCTCAGGGGAATATTTATGAGCTTACTCCAAACGATATGCATCGTAGAATTGCAAAAGAAATTTCCCGTGTAGAGCAACGCTACCCAAATCCTATGAGTGAAGATGAAGTTTTTGACCTTATCAAAGACTTTAAATATATTGTTCCTCAAGGTAGCCCAATGGCCGGTATAGGTAACCCATACCAAATTGCTTCCCTTTCTAACTGTTTCGTAATTGGTAATGATGGCGATTCAGATTCTTATGGAGGGATTATGAAAATAGACCAGGAACAGGTTCAGCTTATGAAACGCCGTGGTGGTGTTGGGCACGACCTTTCCCACATTCGCCCAAAAGGTTCGGCTGTAAAAAACTCGGCCCTTACCTCTACCGGAATTGTTCCCTTTATGGAACGCTATTCCAACTCCACTCGTGAAGTTGCACAGGACGGTCGTCGTGGCGCGCTAATGCTTTCAGTTTCCATAAATCACCCAGATTCTGAAGACTTTATAGACGCTAAAATGGAGCAGGGAAAAGTAACCGGCGCCAATGTTTCAGTGAGAATAGATGATGAGTTTATGCGTTCGGTGAAAGAAGATCGCAATTATGTTCAGAAATATCCAGTTTTTAGCGAAAATCCAAAGAAAACTAATGAGATTGAAGCTAATAAACTTTGGAAAAAAATAGTTCACAATGCCTGGAAATCGGCAGAACCGGGAATTCTTTTCTGGGATACTGTAATTAATGAATCGGTACCCGATTGTTACGCAGATCTTGGCTATAAAACGGTTTCTACCAATCCTTGTGGTGAGATTCCGCTTTGTCCTTACGATTCTTGTAGGCTGTTGGCAATTAATTTATTTTCATATGTAGAAAATCCTTTTACAGAAAATGCCACTTTCAATTTTGAACTTTTCAAAAAACATATCGCCGCTGCACAACGTATTATGGACGATATCATTGATCTTGAACTAGAAAAAATTGATGCAATTCTTGCTAAAATTGAAGCAGATCCTGAAGGTTCAGAAATTAAGGGTGTAGAATATAATCTTTGGAAAAACATTCAAACTAAAGCGAAAGAAGGAAGAAGAACCGGAATTGGTATCACCGCAGAAGGTGATATGCTAGCCGCTTTAGGTATTCAATACGGAAGTGATGAAGGTGTGGATTTCTCGGTAAAAATTCATAAAACCATAGCCCTGGAAGCATACAGAGCTTCAGTTTATGCTGCAAAAGACAGGGGCGCCTTCGGAATTTTTGATTCAGAAAGAGAAAAAGAAAATCCTTTTATTCTTCGACTAAAAGAAGCCGATGAAAAATTGTACTACGATATGCTGGAATATGGCCGTCGTAATATTGCGCTGCTAACTATTGCCCCTACAGGAACTACCAGTTTAATGACACAAACTAGCTCTGGTATTGAGCCGGTTTTTATGCCTGTTTACAAGCGAAGAAGAAAAGTAAATCCTAACGATAAAGATTCCCGTGTAGATTTTGTTGACGAAGTTGGCGATTCCTGGGAAGAGTATGTGGTGTTCCACCACCGTTTCAAAGAATGGATGAAGGTTAACGGTCACGAAATAACCGACGACTATACGCAGGAAGAATTAGATAAATTGGTTAAGGCTTCTCCTTACTATAAAGCAACTTCCAACGATGTTGATTGGTTGAGTAAAGTAAGAATGCAGGGAGCGGTACAAAAATGGGTAGATCACTCTATTAGCGTGACCATTAACTTACCAAACGATGCTACCGAAGAATTGGTAGGCCAACTATACTTAGAAGCCTGGCAAGCAGGTTGTAAAGGAGTTACTGTTTATCGTGACGGTTCCCGTTCTGGAGTTTTAATTTCTAACGACGAGAAAAAAGAGGAGACTGAAGAAGAAAATAACACACCATTCCCAACAACTCGACCTCAGACCTTAACTGCAGATGTGGTTCGCTTCCAGAACAATAAAGACAAATGGATTGCCTTTATTGGTTTAATTGACGATAGACCATATGAAATCTTTACCGGTTTTGCCGATGATGAAGAGGGAATTTTACTTCCGCGCTGGGTAACCGAAGGAACTATTATAAAAGCCAGAAATGCAGATGGAACTTCTCGTTACGATTTCCAATATGAAAACAAACGAGGCTATAAGACAACTATAGAAGGCTTATCGCATAAATTCAACCCGGAATATTGGAACTATGCGAAATTGATCTCAACAACGCTTAGACACGGGATGCCAATTGAAAAGGTAGTAGATTTAATAAGCAGTTTGCAGTTAGACAGTGAATCTATAAACACCTGGAAAAACGGAGTTGCCAGAGCGCTAAAACGCTTTATCGCCGATGGTACCGTTGCCAAGAAACAAAAATGCCAGAATTGTAATTCATCTAAT
>DATFJA010000116.1:0-11190 GCA_035269545.1 Salegentibacter sp. | reverse complement strand
TTGTGTTCACCAGGAGCCAACAAAATGGGATTTTTCTTTTGGTATGTATTATAATTATACTTCAGGCATTCTATTATTTTTCAGATTTCACTAATGATGATTCAGCTGAAGGTTTAAGTACGGAAGAGCTAGAGAGATTTCAGGCTCAGATAGATTCTATTAAGCTAGCCAGAGCTGAAGCCGATTCTGTAAGGATTTACCCTTTTAATCCAAATTACATAACCGATTTTAAAGGCTATGCTTTAGGGATGAGTGTCGAGGAAATCGATAAACTCCATCAATTTAGAGATGAAGATAAATGGATTAATTCTGCTATAGATTTTCAAAAAGTTACAGGTGTTTCAGATTCATTACTGGCTTCAATTTCTCCTCATTTTAAATTTCCCGACTGGGTAATTGAGGCTGAGAAGAAAAAAGCTAAAAGAAGAGAAGTGGCTCCGATCTTTATTTCCGATTTAAATACTGCCAAAGCAGAAGAATTGCAAAAGATAGATGGTATAGGCGATGTATTGGCGAGTAGAATAGTTAACTATCGGACTAAAATTGGTGGCTTTAGAAGTGAGATTCAATTGAAAGATATTTATGGATTGAGCTATGAGACCAGGGAAAAACTTCAAAGACAATTTCGTGTTATTGAGAGTGAAAATTTCAGGCTGATAAATATAAATAAGGCGAAAGTTTTAGACCTGGTTGAAGTACCTTATATTAAGTATGAATTAGCAAGGGAAATTATTGACTTTCGCCAGCTGCACGAAAAAATTGAATCTTTTGAAGAATTATCAAAAATAGAAAGTTTTCCTTCAGATAAAATCGATAGAATTCAATTATATTTGAGCTTAAACTGAATATTCGGAATATTAAGCCTGCTAGATATAACTTCGCGAATGTTAATAAAATTAAAAATTGATTTTTATTTAAGTTATAGAGAGATAGCTTTGGTTTAAAAAAAATAAAGAAAAAGAAATTAGCATGAATTCAATGTATTTTACTGAGGAACACGAGCTTTTTAGAAAGAGTTTTCAAGACTTTTTGCAAAAAGAAGTAGTACCGCATATCGATAAATGGGAGAAATCTGGAACCATAGAGCGCTTTATTTGGAAGAAATTTGGTGAGATGGGATATTTTGGTCTTAATCAACCTGAAGAATATGGCGGGATGGATCTTGACATTTTCTATACCGTGATCTTTTTGGAAGAACTTCAAAAGATAAACAGTGGTGGTTTCGCAGCAGCCATGTGGGCCCATGCCTATCTGGCAATGACGCACGTAAACAAAGAAGGAGACGATGCGATCAAGGAAAAGTACCTTACGCCCAGTATTGATGGAGAAAAAATTGGTTGTCTCTGTATCACTGAACCTTTCGGAGGTTCTGATGTTGCAGGAATGCGTAGTACCGCGATTAAAAAAGGAGATAAATATATCTTAAACGGCTCTAAAACTTTTATTACAAACGGGGTGTACTCAGATTACCTAGTTGTGGCGGCTAAAACCGATCCTGAGAAGGGGAATAAAGGCATGAGTATTTTTATTGTTGATAGAGATACTGCCGGAATTTCTGCTTCGAAGTTAGATAAGCTTGGTTGGAGAGCTTCAGATACGGCCGAACTGGCGTTTGATGATGTTGAGATTCCTGCCGAAAATCTAATGGGAGAGGAAGGGAAAGGCTTTTCTTATATTATGCAGCATTTTGCTTTAGAGCGACTAATTATGGGAGTAAATGCTCACGCCCGTGCTGAATATGCCCTGGATTATACTTTAGATTATATGGGCGAAAGAGAGGCATTTGGTAAAACCATAGATAAATTTCAGGCATTAAGACATTCTGTGGCAGATATGGCTAGTGAAGTAGAGATGAATAAGGAGTTTAATTATTCTATAGCTAAGCGCCTGGATGACGGGCAATATGTTGTTAAAGAGGCTAGTATGTCTAAATTACTTTCTACTAAAATGGCCGACAAGGTTATTTACGACTGCTTACAATTGTTAGGTGGTTATGGTTATATGGAGGAATATCCTTTAGCAAGAATGTTTCGAGATAGCCGTCTAGGCCCAATCGGTGGTGGAACTTCAGAAATTCTTAGAGAGATTATCGCTAAAATGGTGATCGATAAAAAAGAATACAAGCCAGCGGCTAAGTAATTTTTTAGATTGACATTTTTGCGAAAATTCCACTTTTATTGCCAAGATAGTGATCGATAAAAAGGAGTGTAGGCCGGCTGCAAAATAGAAGAGGATAAATAATTGAAATATTGGTTGTAGGTTCCTGGATTTAAATTATCTTTGCAGCCTATTTCTAAAGAAAGGGGGTGATGACACTATGTTAATAATACCAGTAAAAGACGGAGAAAATATAGATAGAGCGCTAAAGCGTTTTAAGCGAAAATTCGATAAAACCGGAACAATGCGCCAGCTGAGAAGCCGCCAGCATTTTACGAAACCTTCTGTTGCGAAAAGAGCTCAGGTTCAAAAAGCCGAGTACATTCAGCATTTGAGAGATCAGGAAGATATCTAGTAAAAGGATATAATCGAATTTTTCCGAAGCTATTCGGGAAAACAAATATAACTGTTGATAGATTAAAGTTTGCTAACTTTGTCTGTCAACAGTTTTTTTTATGTCCTTTTCCCAGTTTATAGACTATCTGCAATTAGAGAAAAAATATTCTCCTCACACCCTAACCGCTTATAAAGCCGATTTAGAAGCTTTCTCAGAATTTATCTTCTACGAGTTTGAAGAAAGGGACTTGAGTGCATTACATTATGCGCAAATCAGGAATTGGATAATTAGTTTGGTAGATCAGGGTGTATCTAACCGAAGTATAAATCGTAAAATTTCTTCCCTAAAGGCGTATTATCGGTTTTTGCAAAAAACCGGCGATATAGAATTCTCGCCACTTGCAAAACATAAAGCTTTAAAAACCGCTGCTAAGGTCCAGGTTCCTTTTTCTGAAGCCGAAATAACTAAGGTGTTAGAGCAAATTGATACTTCAGATTTTGAAGGTTTGCGAAATAGATTGATCGTCGAACTTTTCTATACTACTGGAATGCGACGTATAGAGCTAATTGAGATTAAGCTCCAGGATGTGAATATTACAGGAAAACACTTAAAGGTTTTGGGTAAAAGAAAAAAAGAAAGAATTATTCCGCTTTTGCCGGGGGTGATTTCAAATCTGGGAAATTATTTAGAGGAACGTGCGCATATACTGGCAGGTCGGGAGATGCCTTATCTATTTGTCTCTCGAAAAGGTATTAAATTATATGAAAGTCTTGTTTATAGAATTATAAATAATTATTTTAGTGAGGTATCTGGTAAAATAAAAAGGAGTCCGCATATCCTGCGACACTCGTTTGCAACGCATTTATTGAACCAGGGCGCTAACCTTAACGCTGTAAAAGAATTGCTTGGGCATTCCAGTCTTGCTGCAACGCAAGTATATACCCATAATAGCATTTCTGAACTTAGTAAGGTTCATCAAATGGCGCATCCCCGGAATAAAAAGGCCAATTAAAATAATTGTTTAATTAAATTATACAGAAGATGAAAGTAAATGTGCAGTCTGTTAACTTCAACGCCGATCAAAAATTAATTGATTTCATCCAACGCAAATTGGATAGGCTCGAAAATTATTATGATAAAATTATCTATGCTGATGTCTTTCTAAAAGTTCAGAATACCAGCGGAAAAGACAACAAGATTACCGAAATTTTATTGAGCATTCCTGGTGGAGACATTATGGTTAAAAAAACGTGCAAGAAATTTGAAGAATGTGTAGACGAATGTGCTTCATCCTTGCAAAGACAGATTATTAAACGCAAAGAAAAATTAAGTGCGCATGTTTAGATATTTTTTTTGATAAATTGTTTTGTGAAAGGAATAATTTATATACATTTGCAGTCCGTTAGAAATAGCGGACTTTTTTATGCTGAAAAGTAGCGTAAAGGCCGATGTAGCTCAGCTGGCTAGAGCAGCTGATTTGTAATCAGCAGGTCGTGGGTTCGAGTCCCTCCATCGGCTCTTGAAATTTTGAAGTAAGTATTTTTTTAAAAGTTTAATTTATTGAAAATTAAGCTGCTAAAAATTTTATAGAAAAATTTTTAAAAATGCTTTGGACGGTGCTGTAAAATTACGTTTATTTGCAGCCGTTAAAAAAACAAACCGTCATAAAGCTTAGCTGGCACGCCGGCTACGGTTCTATGAAATAGTGGAAAAATAAATTGGGGAGATACTCAAGCGGCCAACGAGGGCAGACTGTAAATCTGCTGTCTTTCGACTTCGCAGGTTCGAATCCTGCTCTCCCCACTTAATTGATTCTGTTTAGCTTTAAAAGTTGAAGGTGTTTTGATCTTTAGTTTTTGAGTGTAAATGTGTGAATCAAAACAATGCGGGAGTAGCTCAGTTGGTAGAGCGTCAGCCTTCCAAGCTGAATGTCGCCGGTTCGAACCCGGTCTCCCGCTCTTAATTAGAGAACAGGAAGTTTGTCTTCTTGTTTTCTTAATTTATTTTTCCGGTTTGAGTAATAATCAAGTATCCGTAAACCATTTTTGGTTTATGGTTTTTCTTGTTTGAACCGGTGAACCTTGAAAGTGGAACTTTCGGCTTGCCGACGTAGCTCAGGGGTAGAGCGTTTCCTTGGTAAGGAAGAGGTCACGAGTTCAATTCTCGTCGTTGGCTCTAGATTGTATTAAATTGAACACTAATATATAACTAAGATTAAATAAGTATTAATTATGGCAAAGGAAACTTATGATCGTTCCAAACCGCACCTTAACATAGGTACAATTGGACACGTAGATCACGGAAAAACGACTTTAACAGCAGCGATTACTAAAGTAATGGCTGATGCTGGATATTCAGAAGCTAGTGCTTTTGATCAAATTGATAATGCTCCTGAAGAAAAAGAAAGAGGTATTACAATTAACTCTTCTCACGTAGAGTATCAAACTGCTAACCGTCACTACGCTCACGTTGACTGTCCTGGTCACGCCGATTATGTGAAGAACATGGTTACTGGTGCTGCTCAAATGGATGGTGCAATTCTTGTAGTTGCTGCAACTGATGGGCCTATGCCACAAACTCGTGAGCACATCCTTCTTGGACGTCAGGTTGGTATTCCAAGAATCGTTGTATTCTTGAATAAAGTTGACCTTGTTGATGATGAGGAGCTTTTAGAGCTTGTTGAGATGGAAGTTAGAGATCTTCTTTCTTTCTATGAGTATGACGGTGACAATGGTCCTGTAATTTCTGGATCTGCACTTGGAGCTTTAGAAGGTGATGAGAAATGGTCTAAGACTGTTCTTGATCTTATGGAAGCTGTAGATGAGTGGATTGAACTTCCTCAGCGTGATGTTGATAAGGATTTCTTAATGCCTATCGAAGATGTATTCTCTATTACAGGACGTGGTACTGTTGCAACTGGTCGTATCGAGACTGGTGTAGCTAACACTGGAGATGCTGTAGAGATTATTGGTATGGGTGCTGAAAAACTTACTTCTACTATTACTGGTGTTGAGATGTTCCGTAAGATCCTTGATAGAGGTGAAGCTGGAGATAACGTAGGTATCTTGTTAAGAGGTATTGAAAAGTCTCAGATCTCTAGAGGTATGGTAATTACTAAGCCTGGATCTGTAACTCCTCACGCTAAGTTTAAAGCAGAGGTTTATATCCTTAAAAAAGAAGAAGGTGGACGTCACACTCCATTCCACAACAACTACCGTCCGCAGTTCTACGTACGTACAACTGACGTAACAGGAACAATTAATCTTCCTGATGGAGTTGAAATGGTAATGCCTGGTGATAACCTTACAATTACTGTTGAACTTATCCAGACTATCGCAATGAATGTTGGTCTACGTTTCGCTATCCGTGAAGGTGGTAGAACAGTAGGTGCTGGACAGGTTACTGAAATTTTAGACTAATTATAGTTTATATATAAAAAGGTTTCCCGCCAGGGCGGGAAACCTTCCTTTATATTATATTTACGGGTTTAGCTCAGTTGGTAGAGCACTGGTCTCCAAAACCAGGTGTCGGGAGTTCGAGCCTCTCAACCCGTGCAAATACCTTAAGAATCACATGGCAGGAATTGGCAATTATATATCAGAATCTTACAGCGAATTAACAAACCACGTTACCTGGACAAGCTGGTCCGAAGCGCAAAGGCTTACTATTTTAGTGGCAGTGTTTTCTATAATTTTTTCCCTGGCTATTTGGGGAGTTGATACCGTATTTAGCTCGGCTATTGAGCAATATTTCGAATGGATTAAATCTTAAAAAATATTACGATGGCAGAGGGAAAGGAAAAGAAATGGTATGTAGTTCGTGCCGTTAGCGGTCAGGAGAACAAGGTTAAAGACTATATTGAGAAAGAAGTTAATCATCTTGGGATGGAAGACTATCTTGATCAGGTTTTAGTTCCTACCGAGAAGGTAATTCAAATTAGAAACGGTAAGAAAGTAAACAAAGAACGTGTTTATTTTCCTGGTTACGTAATGATTCAGGCTAGTCTTGATGGCGAGATGCCGCACGTGATAAAAAATATTAACGGCGTTATTGGTTTTTTAGGGGAAACAAAAGGAGGAGATCCTGTTCCGCTTAGAAAATCTGAAGTTAACAGAATGCTTGGTAAAGTAGATGAACTTTCAGTAAAAACCGATAATGTTGCGATACCTTTTACTATTGGAGAAACCATAAAAGTTATAGACGGACCGTTTAACGGCTTTAATGGTACAGTAGAAAAGATTAATGAAGAAAAGCGTAAGCTTGAAGTAATGGTGAAAATTTTCGGAAGAAAGACACCATTGGAGTTAAGCTATATGCAAGTAGAAAAAGTATAAAGATTTTTAGTTACATATTTTTTGATGGTTTTTTAAAGCTTCCACTCTAATAAACTATCACCTTAAAAATTTAGAAAATGGCAAAAGAAGTAAGTAAAGTTGTAAAACTACAAGTTCGTGGAGGTGCTGCTAACCCATCACCACCAGTTGGACCTGCTTTAGGTGCTGCCGGGGTAAATATCATGGAATTCTGTAAGCAATTCAATGGTAGAACTCAGGATAAACAAGGTAAAGTATTGCCGGTTGCGATTACAGTTTATAAAGATAAGTCTTTTGACTTTGTAATTAAAACTCCTCCAGCTGCAGTACAATTGTTGGAAGCATCTAAGAACAAAAAAGGTTCAGGAGAACCAAACAGAAAGAAAATAGCAAGTGTTTCTTGGGATCAGGTTAGAACTATTGCAGAAGATAAGATGCAGGATTTAAATGCCTTCACCGTAGAATCTGCAATGAAAATGGTTGCTGGAACAGCTCGTTCAATGGGAATAACTGTAAAAGGTGATGCACCGTTTTAATCCAAAAAGAAATTAAAAATGGCAAAATTGACTAAAAAGCAAAAAGAAGCCCAATCTAAGATCGAGAGCAATAAAATGTACTCGGTTGCAGAAGCTTCTGCTTTAATTAAAGACGTTGCTAACGAAAACTTTGATGCATCTGTGGATTTAGCGGTTCGTTTGAACGTAGATCCAAGAAAAGCCAACCAAATGGTAAGAGGTGTTGTAACCCTTCCACACGGTACTGGTAAAGATGTAAAAGTACTTGCGTTAGTTACTCCAGATAAAGAAGAAGAGGCTAAAGAAGCCGGAGCTGATTATGTTGGTCTTGATGAATATCTTGACAAAATAAAAGGTGGATGGACAGATGTTGATGTAATTATCACCATGCCTAGTGTAATGGGTAAATTAGGACCATTGGGACGAGTACTTGGACCAAGAGGGCTTATGCCTAACCCTAAAACAGGAACAGTAACTATGGATGTTGCTAAAGCAGTATCTGATGTTAAAGCTGGTAAAATCGACTTTAAAGTTGATAAAACTGGTATTGTTCATGCTGGAATTGGAAAAGCATCATTTGACGCCGAAAAGCTTGCTGGAAACGCGAGAGAATTATTAACTACTTTAGTGAAGTTGAAACCTCAGGCAGCTAAGGGTGTGTATATTAAAAGTATATACATGTCTTCTACTATGAGCCCGAGCGTTCAGGTTGATACTAAAAGGTTCACTGAGCAATAATAGTATAGATTATGACAAGAGAAGAAAAATCAATAGTAATTGAAGATTTAACTGCCCAGTTAACAGATAATTCTGTTGTTTATTTAGCAGATATATCTGGCCTTGACGCCGGAACGACTTCAAACTTGCGTAGAGCTTGTTTTAAAGCTAACGTAAAGCTGGCTGTAGTTAAAAATACATTGCTTGCTAAAGCTATGGAAGCTTCAGATAAAGAATTTGGAGAACTTCCTTCAGTTTTAAAAGGCAATACATCCATAATGTTTTCTGAGGTTGGTAACGCACCGGCCAAAGTAATTAAAGAATTTAGAAAGAAAAACGAAAAACCACTTCTTAAAGGCGCGTTTGTTGATGAGGGAGTATATGTAGGCGATGACTATCTTGATACCCTGGTTAACATCAAATCTAAAGAAGAAGTTATTGGGGATATCGTTGGATTATTACAATCACCTGCTAAAAATGTTATTTCAGCACTTAAGTCTGGTGGAGGTAAACTTTCTGGAATTCTTAAGACACTTTCTGAGAAAGAAGGATAACCTAGTACGCACTTTTTAACAAATATAAATTTAAAGAACTTTTTAAAAACGATAGAAAATGGCAGATTTAAAAGATTTCGCAGAACAATTAGTTAACCTAACCGTAAAAGAAGTAAACGAGTTAGCTGATATTTTAAAAGAAGAATACGGTATTGAGCCTGCAGCTGCTGCAGTAGCTGTTGCTGGTGGCGGTGCTGCTGGTGGTGGTGAAGAAGCTGAAGAGCAAACTGAATTTGATGTAATTCTTAAAGCTCCAGGTGGATCTAAACTAGCGGTTGTTAAGCTTGTAAAAGAGCTTACCGGTCTTGGTCTTAAAGACGCTAAAGCATTAGTAGATGGCGCTCCAGCTCCAGTAAAAGAAGGAGTTGCTAAAGACGAAGCTGAAGCACTTAAATCACAGCTAGAAGAAGCAGGAGCCGAGGTTGAGCTTAAATAAGCTTGACGAAAGCAATATTATTTAGGTTTAGACCTCAGGATTCGCTCCTGAAGGTCTAAACCCTTTTGCGTATATAGAGGATAACCTATAGCGCGCCCGTTTTTTTATAAATTATAATCCGTCCATTGATGTTAGCAAAGCAAACTGAAAGAGTGAGTTTCTCTTCTGTAAAGAACAGACCTGATTACCCGGACTTTCTGGATATCCAGATCAAGTCTTTTCAGGACTTCTTTCAATTAGAAACCAAATCAGAAGAGCGGGGAAATGAAGGTCTCTATAATACCTTCCTGGAAAACTTCCCAATTACGGACACCCGTAATCAATTTGTACTAGAATTTTTAGATTATTTTGTGGACCCGCCAAGATATTCCATACAGGAGTGTATAGAGCGTGGTTTAACGTATAGTGTGCCGCTAAAGGCAAGATTAAAACTATACTGTACTGACCCTGAACACGAAGATTTTGAAACCATCGTACAGGACGTATATTTGGGAACTATTCCCTACATGACTCCCAGCGGTACTTTTTGTATCAATGGAGCAGAGCGTGTAGTAGTTTCTCAGCTTCACCGTTCTCCCGGAGTTTTCTTTGGACAATCATTCCACGCAAATGGAACAAAACTTTATTCTGCCCGTGTAATTCCTTTTAAAGGTTCATGGATAGAATTTGCTACCGATATTAACAGCGTGATGTACGCTTATATCGATAGAAAGAAAAAATTACCTGTTACTACACTTTTCCGTGCTATTGGTTTTGAGCGCGATAAAGATATTTTAGAGATTTTTGATCTTGCTGAAGAGGTTAAAGTTTCAAAAACAGGACTTAAAAAAGTATTAGGTCGTAAACTTGCGGCCCGTGTATTGAACACCTGGTATGAAGATTTTGTAGATGAAGATACAGGAGAGGTAGTTTCAATTGAACGTAATGAGATCGTTTTAGATCGTGATACAGAACTTGAAAAAGAGCATATAGAAGAAATTCTTGAAACCGGAAGTAAAACTATTCTTCTTCATAAAGAAGATAACCAAACCGGTGATTATGCCATTATTCATAATACATTACAAAAAGACCCTACCAACTCTGAAAAAGAAGCGGTAGAACATATTTATCGTCAACTTCGTAATGCAGAACCGCCAGATGAGGAAACTGCTCGTGGTATTATCGATAAATTATTCTTCTCAGATCAGCGTTACAGCCTTGGAGAAGTAGGTCGATATAGAATGAATAAAAAATTAGGTCTTGATGTGGCTATGGATAAGCAAGTGCTTACCAAAGAAGACATCATTACCATAATTAAATATTTAATCGAGCTTATTAATTCTAAAGCTGAGATTGATGATATTGACCACTTATCTAACCGTCGTGTTAGAACTGTAGGTGAGCAATTGTCTCAGCAGTTTGGAGTTGGTCTTGCTCGTATGGCACGTACCATTCGTGAAAGAATGAACGTTCGTGACAACGAGGTATTTACCCCGATAGATTTGATTAACGCGAAGACACTTTCTTCTGTGATCAACTCTTTCTTTGGTACCAACCAGTTGTCTCAGTTTATGGACCAAACTAACCCGCTTGCAGAAATCACGCATAAGCGTAGACTTTCAGCATTAGGGCCAGGTGGTTTATCAAGAGAAAGAGCAGGGTTTGAGGTACGTGATGTTCACTATACTCACTACGGAAGACTTTGTCCTATTGAAACTCCTGAAGGTCCAAACATTGGACTTATTTCTTCACTTTCGGTTTATGCTAAAGTGAACGGAATGGGCTTCATTGAAACACCATATCGTAAGGTGGAAGATGGGAAATTAAATCTTTCAGAAGAAGCTATTTATTTAAGTGCTGAAGAGGAAGAGGACAAGAAAATTGCCCAGGCTAACATTCCACTTAAAGACGATGGTACTATAGATTCAGATAGGGTAATTGCTCGTATGGAAGGTGACTTCCCTGTAGTAGATCCTAAAGAGATTCACTATACCGATGTTGCACCAAACCAGATTTCATCTATTTCGGCTTCGTTAATTCCGTTCCTGGAACACGATGATGCGAACCGTGCCTTGATGGGATCTAACATGATGCGCCAGGCATTACCATTGCTTCAGGCAGATTCTCCAATTGTGGGAACCGGTCTTGAGCGCCAGGTAGCTACAGATTCTCGAGTATTGAT
>DATFJA010000115.1:0-12662 GCA_035269545.1 Salegentibacter sp. | reverse complement strand
GCACCGTCTTTCGCTTCTTCGCCATACATGGAAACAGCACTCTCGCCTTTAAGTACAGTTACACTTTCGATCAAATTTTTATCAATAAGGCTTATAATCTCCTTTTTGCTTCTTTCTCCGTTCAAAATATAAATTGGATCCCCGGGAATTCCTTCCGTGTCTAGAGTAACACTTTTAGCCTTGATACTTTTTTGCTTCTGGGAGGTTTTTTCAACATTAGTTTTGAGGGATATTAAAGTTGGGGTTTTACCCTGTTCTATTTGTAGAAATTCCCTTTTAATCTCGATGTTTTCTTCATCAATTCTTTCTAACTCCTCTTTAAAGACGTCTATAATTTTAGCATTATTTGCAATGATAGCTCCATCCTGAGCATCATTTCCAAATTTTTCTATGGCTTCTTTTGGCAGTGAGATACTAATCCCGTTTTTGGTAATATCCAGGTACCTTCCATTTAACTCTTTACTAGCGTATTTTTTACCGTCTATTACATATAAAGGATTTTTCCCAAGCTCGTTTAAAAGGCTTCCGTTGGAAGAGATAGCACCCTTTCCCATTAGAGCATTTGTCTGTCTAAAACCGGTTTTTTTCTTATTGGTATAAATTTCAAAAGTTTCTATCCCTTCTGAATTACTTGCTGAAAATACCCCTGTTTCGTTAGTTTCCTTATTTAAAAATGAAACTTTAATATTGGTAAGTAATTCTTTGGAATATTCAATTTCTGAAAACTCCAGCTCTACATTATATTTTTTAAAGATTTTAGATAGTCTTTTGAAACTCTCAGGCTTTGAGAATTTAGTAAGAGTAGCTGAAATTTCCTCAGTGTCATTATAAAATTCAACATTACTAACAATATAGTCAGATTTTGTTTGAGCTTCAGTTTTAACGTTAAAGCTTAGCATAAAAACAAGGACTACAGGGAAAACAAGACTTATTTTCCAAAGACCGGAGTTTTGTGTAGATTTTTTATTCAACATAAGAATTCGTTTTTTGATAAATGATTGGTAAAAATGATTGGTGAGTGCGGGTTGTAAATTGCCAATAGAAACTTTTACCAATGCTTGCTGGTACGATTTTTTTGCTCCCGAAATAGCCACTGTCTCCTTATCGGCTATATATTCGAGGTTTTGTTCCAGGCTTTTCTTATATAACCAGCTTAACGGATTGAACCAAAGTAGGGCAGTGGTAAGATTGGAGATTATAATATCTAAAGAATGTTGTTGAGCCGCATGAATTTTTTCATGCTGCAAGATCATTTTGAGATCTTTTTCTGAATGCACAGCCGGATTGTAAACGATAAATTTGAAAAATGAGAAAGGACTTAGCGCAGTATTGGTTTTTATAAACTTAAAAGTATCTTTTTTATAAACTGTACTTTTGGAAATAAGGTTGAAAATGCTGTATAACTGGACAATAATTCTTATTAAAAAGAAGGTGGCGACTAATAGGTATACAATCCCAAGCATTTCCCAAACTCCCCAAGTTGATGCTATCTCTTCTGAAAATTCCTGAGTAGTAACTGGAATTTGATTAGTTGTAAAATTACTAGCTTCAATAATCACTGTTCTTGTAAAATAAATAGAAGGTAAAATGGCCGACGCGATAATACCACCCAGTAAAAATCTACGGTTTACCTGAAAATTAGTTTCATTTTTTAGCAAAACAATATATGCCAGGTAAAAAATAGATAGGAGTCCTGCGCTTTTTAGCAAATAGATTAGTAATGCCTCCATAACCTATTTTTTATCTCCCTTTTCTATAATCTCAAGGATTTCCCGAAGCTCTTCTGCGCTAATTTTGTCTTCTTTTGCGAAGAAGGAAACCATACTTTTATAGGAATTATCAAAAAACCGTTTTGAAGTCAAACTCATAATATGCTTTCTATATTCCTCCTTTGAGATCACCGGGTAATATTGGTGGGTATTACCGTATGCGGTGTGAGATACAAAACCTTTATCTTCTAAATGCCGCACTATAGTAGATACGGTGTTGTAATGCAATTTTTGGTCTTTAATTTTTGGTAAGATCTCCTTTACGAAAGCCTTCTCCAATTGCCAGAGAATACGCATTACCTCTTCCTCTTTATTAGTTAATCGTTTCATCTTAATTTCTTTGCTTGTTTCAAATATAACGAAATAAATAGTTTAAAAACGAATAAAGTAGTTGTTATTTATTAAAATCGGGAGGCAATAAATCTGCTATTCTTTTAGCACCCATACTTCCTTTGAGTAAAATGTTTTGTTGTGGGGTGTAATTTCCTACTGGGTCTATAGAAAATTTTCCTTCTGCCTTCAACACAGATTGCTTAGTTTCTTCATAAATAATATTTAATTTGTTGGCAAGCACATTTACCTTTACAATATTATCATTTCGGTTTAGATCAAAAACCCCGTATGGCTTAACTTCTGAATTCCGGTAAAATACTTTAAAGCCTTCTGCTGCTAAATTTTGTTTCCTAAGAGCCTTCATAAAATGAAAGATAGAGCCCTCATACGATTGTAATCTCCGGCGTTTAAACCTATTTTGTATTTTTTTCTTAGATTCTTCAAAGAAACCATAGCCTTCATAATAAATCTTATAGGGCGATATGATACCTGAATTATCCGTTTCATAGGTAACTTTAAAGGAAACTAAATTGTAGGTGATTATATATCCAAGATAGCGGTTAATTACCTTTAAAGGCTCTGATGCGCTAGCAGTTAGTGTATTTTTTGACGGACTATACCTGAGCTTAAGAATATCTTCGTTTTCTATCTCGGTTGAAGAAGCGGCTCGAGTAGTGCCTAAAAATTCTCTTTTGAATTCTGCTAATTTTTTGCTTCTTCTCCAGGGATCGGCTTCTAAGACAACGGTCTCTAATTTTTCTGGATTTTCCTTCAAAAAAATAGGGTTCTCCATACTTATTTTTGATACATCGGAGATCGCTTTAACTTCATAACCTAGAGAACTAACGATGAGCGATGGGCTAAATTGTTCGGGCGCTTTTATGGAGAAAAATCCTTTTGAGTTGGTAGCCACTCCTATAGTGGTGCCGTCAAAGTAAACTGAAGCTGATACAATAGCTGTAGAGTCATTTGCGTCAAATACAAAGCCTTCGAGGACTTTTTGTGCCTGGATATGGAGACCGAATAAACAAAGAAGTATGCTAATACCTATTTTTTTCATACTAGAATATTATGTTTAGTTTAATAAATCTACTAAAAATATAGTTAAAAAACCTGTGTTAGATTTAATTGCTTTGAGACTTTTGTTCATCCTGCTGGTATTATTTTATCTTCGCAAAAAACTTTTAGATGAGTATTGTTTTTATTCTTATTGGGCTTGTTTTATTGGTAGTAGGGGGAGAATTTTTGGTTAGAGCTTCAGTGGCTTTATCTTTTAAACTAAACGTTTCCCGAATGGTAATTGGGCTAACGGTGGTATCATTCGCTACTTCAGCTCCCGAACTTCTGGTGAGTTTACAGGCTGCATTAAGTGGTTTTTCTGATATTTCCCTCGGAAATGTAATAGGCTCCAACATCGCAAATTTAGGATTGGTTCTGGGAATAACTGCAATAATTACCTCTATAGCAGTAGACCGGGAATTTTACCGCTTTAACTGGCCGGCGATGATGATATTTTCTATTGCGCTGTATTACTTTTTAAGCACCGGCGGTAATATATCTCGTTTAGAAGGTATAATCTTAATTGTTGGCCTGGCTCTCTTTTTATTTTTACTGATAAGAAGATCTCGTAGAAAAACCGAAATAGCGGTAGAAGGAATTGATGATTCTTTAAAGGAGACATCCAATTTTAAAATGATTATTTGGTTACTTATTGGAGGTGTTGCGCTTTGGGGAGGATCAGAACTACTTGTAAGTGGTGCGGTAGACCTGGCAACAATGCTTGGGGTGAGCGAAAGAGTAATTTCGGTTACTATGATTGCAATAGGAACCAGTGTTCCTGAACTTGCTGCTTCAGTGATCGCTGCATTAAAAAAGGAAAAAGCTCTTTCCCTGGGGAATCTTATAGGATCAAATATCTTTAATATTGCCTCGGTTTTAGGGATCACCGCGATAATTCAGCCTATCTATATTCAATCAGATCAGATACTTACAAATGATATTTTTTGGATGATAGGTATTGCCTTCGCTATTGCTCCACTGGCTTTTCTTCCAAAAAAATTCCTTTTCAGCAGGTATAAGGGTGTGATTTTATTCGTGAGCTATGTAATTTTTACCGGTCTTGCATTTTTGGGTTAAATTTAAGGGGGTCTATTAATAAAAACATAAAAATTTAAACGAACCTCAAGTTATTTGGTGGGGTGTCTGTAAAAATACATACATTTGGTTGCTGAAATTTAAAATTATCAAACAACACCAATATGTCAACTTTACGATTTGAAGCTTTAAAAGAAACCTTTAACCGCAAACCGGTTAAAATTAAAGAGCCGGCTAGAAGGTCTGAGCTTTTTGGAACAAATGTGTTTAATGAAGCATCCATGAAGCAATACCTTACCAAGGAAGCTTATGAGAATGTGATGGAAGCTATAAAAACAGGTAAGAAAATTGACCGTAGAGTGTCAGACCATATTTCTACCGGAATGAAAGAATGGGCTATCTCTAAAGGAGCAACCCATTATACACACTGGTTTCAGCCATTAACGGGAGCAACTGCAGAGAAGCATGATGCTTTTTTTGAAACTCAAAGCGATGGTACGGCGATAGAAAAATTTGGTGGAGGGGCTTTGGTGCAACAAGAGCCAGATGCTTCAAGTTTTCCCAGTGGAGGAATTAGAAATACTTTTGAAGCTCGTGGATATACTGCCTGGGATCCTACTTCTCCTGCATTTCTTTGGGGAACAACATTATGTATTCCTACTATTTTTGTTTCATATACCGGTGAGGCTTTAGATTATAAAACTCCACTTTTAAGAGCTTTGCAGTCTGTAGATCAGGCGGCAACTGCGGTAGCTAAATATTTTGATAAGAATGTTTCTAAAGTAACGGCTACTTTAGGATGGGAGCAGGAATACTTCCTTATTGACTCGGCATTGGCAGCAACTCGCCCAGACCTGTCTCTGGCAGGACGTACTTTGCTGGGACATTCTCCTGCAAAAGGACAACAGTTAGACGATCATTATTTTGGTTCAATCCCATCCAGAGTATTGGCCTACATGCGTGACTTGGAAATTGAGTGTATGAAACTTGGTATCCCGGTTAAAACGCGTCATAACGAAGTAGCGCCAAATCAATTCGAGTTAGCACCAATTTTTGAAGAAGGAAATCTCGCGGTAGACCATAATTCATTGATTATGGATATTATGAGCAAAATTGCCGAAAAACACCATTTTAAAGTAATTCTTCACGAAAAACCATTCGCAGGAATTAATGGTAGTGGGAAGCACAACAACTGGTCTATGGCTACAGATACCGGTACTAATCTTTTAGCTCCGGGTTCTACTCCTATGAAAAACCTCCAGTTTCTTACCTTCTTTATCAACATTCTTAAAGCAGTTCATGATAACGAAGAGCTTCTAAGAGCCGGGATTGCAAGTGCATCTAACGATCACAGATTAGGAGCAAACGAAGCACCACCGGCAATTATTTCAGCATTTATTGGGTCTCAGTTAACCGAAGTGTTGGATGAATTGGAAAAAGTAACCGATGGAAAATTATCTCCTAAGGAAAAAACAGAATTAAAACTTAACGTAGTTGGTAAAATACCAGAGATTTTACTGGATAATACCGATCGTAACCGTACCTCTTCCTTCGCTTTTACAGGTAACAAATTTGAATTTAGAGCAGTAGGTTCTACCGCTAACTGTGGTAATCCAATGACGATTCTAAATTCCATTTTGGCCAAGCAACTTATTGACTTCAAATCAGAAGTAGATGGCTTGATAAAAGGCGAAAAAATGAAGAAAGATGACGCCATCTTTAATGTTCTTAGAGAATATATCAAGCAATCCAAAAACATCCGTTTTGAAGGCGATGGTTATGGCGAAGCCTGGGAAAAGGAAGCTAAAAAGCGTGGACTAAGTAACAATAGGACAACGCCTGAGGCACTTAAAGCACTTGTTTCTGAGAAAACAATGTCACTTTTTAAAGATTTAAAAGTGATGAATAAAGTTGAATTGGAAGCCCGTCACGAAATTCAGCTTGAAGATTACGCGATGCGTATCCAGATTGAAGGTAGAATCCTTGGGGATATCGCCAGAAATCATGTGATCCCAACCGCGGTTCGATACCAAAACATTCTTATTGAGAACGTAGAAGGCCTGAAGCATATTTATAATGAAGACTTCAAGAAGCATTCTAACGAGCAATTAGAAATTATAGAAGAGATTTCCGCGCATATTGCGAAAATAAATAGTGGCGTTAAAGCGATGATAGAGGCTAGAAAAGTTGCCAATAAGATTGATGATGCCGAAAAGCGCGCCTTTGCTTATTGCGATGATGTAAAACCATACTTCGATGAAATAAGATATCACTGCGATAAGTTAGAGCTTGTAGTAGATGATGAGCTTTGGCCATTAACTAAATACAGAGAGTTGCTGTTTACTCGATAATTTTTTGAATTAAATAAGTATAAAAGACCACGTGTATAATGCACGTGGTTTTTTTGTTTACATTTAAAACTGAAAGGCTGCCTTAGATTTTAGTTCTTAATTCCAGGTAATTTAATTGATTTTGCAAATTCCCTGATTTTGGTTCAATATTTTTTTCAGGTTAGACTTAGGCTAAAATTGTAATTTTCGGTTTTTATAAGTTATTTCTTACACATTACTTTTGGAATAAAATCTATGGTTAAGAATTTTTTACGGGAATTCTATTTTGGTTTTAGTTCCACTCAATGAAGCCTTAACAAACTGATTTTAAGTTTTTTAAGATTTTATGCTTTGTCTTCGCTTTATTTTCTCCGTTTTAAAAATATTATACTATAAAATTTACAGGACAGCGATTAATTAAACTTCTTAAGGATTGCTATTTCTCGGTTTTTTTGACTTCAGATTTCTTACAATTTCTTTTTTAGAATTATAGATATGACCTGTATTTGTAGGAATTAATACTTTTATTGGTTGCTTGTAAGTATAATAAAATATCATGCTAAAAAATAAGATAATTCTTACATTTTGAATTAAAATAATGATAGTTTTGTTTCTTATGCCCTTAAATATATGGCGTTTTACTATTCGTCAAATAAAGTGGTTATTCATCGAAAAAAATTATTGGCTAGGTAAAAACCCTCTATATTAGCATCAGAATTGTCACCCCTACTGCCCGGATAATTCACAATAACCTACATTAATTCCCTACTATTTTTAGCCCCCTATACTAAAAGCTAACATACGTTCAAAAGTTTGTTTGTTCGTTTGTTTATTATGTCGTGAGACACTATAAATTCTGCCCCAAAATTAAATTTGAAAGAGAGTTTTATTTAATCAATTTTTTAACCTTTAATTATTTATTATTATGAAAAAAGTGATTTTTTGCGCGTCAGCGCTAATGTTTGGGGCAGTTGCATTTGCTCAAAGTAATTCTAGTGCAGTTGACCAGTCAGGTAATAACAATGCATCTGATGTTGATCAACAAGGTTTAATGAATTCATCTTATGTTGCTCAATCTGGAGATCATAACTCTGCTGATGTAGATCAAAAGGCTCAGGATAATGAAGCTTTTATTATTCAATCTGGAGATCACAACTCTGCTGTAACAGGCCAGAATGATGACGAACTACAAGGACCCGCAGCCAATTTTTCCTGGCAATATCAAAGTGGTAACCACAATGAAGCTGTAATTTCTCAAGATTCTCCTTATACTAACGGAGATGGAAGCGGAACTGTGAATTCTGTAGCAATGCAGGTACAATCTGGAGATGGAAATGAAGCTAGCATTGAACAATTGAATAGCAATCACATTTCTGTTCAAACACAATCTGGTGATAATAACTCTGCGGACGATTTTCAAACTGGTGCGGGTCATGAATCTTATACCACGCAAAGCGGAAATCACAATGAGAGTGATGTTTACCAAAACGGATGGGGAAGTGACTCGTTTGTTGTTCAATCCGGTGATCATAACACTAGTGATATAGAGCAAAAAGGGAATAGACATTTTTCTTTATCTCTTCAGTCTGGAAATCATAATACCAACACTGTTACACAAAGCGGTAGCATGCAGATGAGTTTAGTTAATCAGAGTGGAAACGGTAATTCTTCAATGGTTAACCAAGGTAACCTTGTACCATAGTAACCTAATTAATAAATATCCCGGATCCCTCTGTTGGCATCCGGGTTATTTTTATTTAAAAATTTATTTTATGAGAAGTATTGGCTTTAGCATTTTTTTATTTCTGCTTTGTTTTAATTTCCAGTTAACTGCCCAGGAAAATTTAACTCATAATCGAATTCAAAATTTGGTTGGAGTAAATTTTGAGGCAATCATCCGGGACGGAAGTAAGCCGGTAAATAATGAAGTCTTCATAAATCAAATTGGGGATAAAAACCAGGTTTATACTTCGGTAAGAACCCAGGAGAATAAATCTGTTTACATTCAAAATGGAAATTTTAATAGTATTTATTCAGATGTAAGTGCCAAAACCTTTGCATCTTCTATAGTGCAAAATGGGGACAGGCATAAGGCTTTCAATTTTGTGAGCAGTCCTGGAGAAGAAGTCAGTTTAGAGCTTAATCAGCAAGGGAACAGTCATCATTTTGAACAATTTGGTTCTAATTCGATAGGAAATAAGATGAAATTTCAAATGAATGGTGATTCGCGCTCATTAATTATAAGAAATTTTAAATGATTTCCCTGAGAAAAATAATAGCAGGACCATTTAATTTTTTGGTTCTCATATTTTTACTTTCAGTTTCAGCTGAAGCACAAAATTTCAATTCGGAAGTAGAAGCTTCAATTATAACCAATGATAATAAAAACGAAATTCTGGAAATTTCAGGAATTGCGAAAAATTTAACCGAAGCTACATATAGTTTATATTATGAGTTATCAGTAATCACTTCTTCAGGAAATAATAATTCCTCTAAAAATTCTCAAACTGGAAGATTCACTTTAGAACCTTTTGAAACCAGGGAGCTTTCTTCTACTACCATTTCAATTAATCCAAGCCAGCGTACTATCATCCTGTTAATGATTTATAATGATGATGATGAAGTAATGGGTACCGATAGAATTGTATATGATGAACAGGCTGAAGAAAAGAAAGAGGCCAGATTATCTTATGAGAAAAGAAATGAAGGAATTGAATTATCCAGTATGGTGATTCAAAGAACAAAAACAAAACCCGGAAAAGATTTTTATGATTTTTTTTATCAGCAATACAGCTTAAACCCTGTAGAAGGAAATAAAATGATAAAAATAGAAGAAATGATAAGTTTTGGTCGTACTACTAAAATTATGGTGAAAGTAGACGATAGAATTATATATGAGTTTTTTGCCAGACCAAAATTAGATTATCTAAAAGAACAGGCGACTACAGCCTTAAAGCAGGTTAATAGGTATATGGAATATCTAAAAAACCGAAGCGAAAAAATTTCACAGTATTAATTTTTTAAATCCCCCCGATTATGAAAAGATTAGTTTTAATTCTATTGATTTTTTGGTGTATACCAATATCCGCTCAGGAGCTCGTATACACACCGAAGAATCCGGCATTTGGTGGTGACACTTTTAATTACCAATGGCTTTTAAGCAGTGCGCAAGCACAAAACTCTTTTGAGGATCCTAATGCTGCAAACCAGGAGCTCTCAGAAATGGATCAATTTACACAAAGCTTAAATTCCCAACTGCTGGGACAGATAAACCGGCAACTTTTTACTCAAGAATTTGGTGAAGCAGGCCTGGAGGAAGGAAAATATAATTTTGGTAGCCTTGCCATAGATATTTATCCCTCTAATGAAGGTTTGGTGATAAATATTCTAGATACCAATACCGGCGAACAAACCCAAATCGTAGTTCCACAATAAACCTACTATTATGAAATTATTCCAATACTCCGTATTAATGGGGGTAGTGGCACTGTTTAGTTCTTGCGGATCCTATTTTAACCAACCTGTAGATTATCAGGATGCGAGATTAGGGGAGAGTACAAATGCTACAACCGCCTTAAAAAAACTCCCTTTGCCAGAAGAACCTGTAGTGGTAGGAGTTTACAACTTTAGAGATTTAACCGGCCAGTATAAACCTTCAGAAATGGGGAGTACTTTTAGTACCGCTGTTACCCAGGGAGCAACTTCCATCCTTATTAAAGCCCTGGAAGATTCTAAATGGTTTACCGCTATAGAAAGAGAAAATGTAGGTAACCTTTTGAATGAGAGAAATATAATTCGTTCAACCCGTCAGGAATATAGGGCGAATTCTAATCCGAATGAACCACAACTCCCCCCTTTACTATACGCAGGAATTATTCTTGAAGGAGGTATCGTCTCATACGATACTAATATTATTACCGGCGGTTTAGGGGCCAGGTATTTTGGTGTGGGAGGTTCTACGCAATATAGACAGGACAGAGTAACTATTTATTTACGAGCTGTTTCTACTACTAGTGGAAGAATTTTAAAGAATGTATACATCTCTAAAACAATTCTTTCGCAAGCCTTAGATGCAAGCTTATTTAAATATGTAAGCTTCCAGCGTTTAATGGAAGCCGAAACTGGATTTACCCGCAATGAACCTGTTCAATTAGCAGTGACTGAGGCTATAGAAAAAGGAGTCGAAGCTCTTGTTTTAGAGGGAATTCAGGATGATTTGTGGTCACCGCGTGAAGATCAAAAACCTTTAGCCGACGAATTAATTGCAAGCTATAATGCTGAAAAGGAAGACGCTTCAATGGATAGGTTGTATGATAGAGAATTTATAGATAAAAGCGGCAGCTCTTTTGGGATCAATGTGGGAACCTCCTTAATTAGCGGGGATTTCTCCAATGCTGAACCTGGTGGGATGCTTAGACTGGATTATACCAAGAATATATTTCCATCTCTTTCAGTAAACCTTGCCGCCAATGCTTTCGAACTTAAAAACGAGGGAGCATTTTCAGAAAAATTTGTAGGACTGGATGTGAACGGTCAATACAACGTTTTACCTAATGATACTTTCGGACCGTATTTATCAGCTGGAGGTGGTGTTGTTTTTGGTTTAGATAGCGATGAGCTTCCGGAAGGGATGTCTTCTACTCACTTTAAACTTCAATATGGTCTTGGGCTGGAATATATGCTCACAGATAAATTGGGGATTAGAGGATTTGCTGAACATAATATTATGCTCAACGATGAGCTGGACCGGCTGGTTCACGGTAAAAGAAACGACCATTATTTCAATTTTAGCATAGGTCTTAATTTTTATCTGGGAAATTCAAACCGTGAAAAAAATAACAACTTAAACAATCAATAATGAAAAATCTAAAATATATTTTTCCGCTTATATTTATTTTGGTTTCAGCGGGATGTAGCGAAGATACAATAGATGCTTTACAGAGCGGAAGCATCACAGGTACCGTAGTGACAGAAGGTGATTTTGAACCTATCGAAAATGTGCGCATTTCGACCACCCCCGCTACTTCTACTGTTTTTACAGATGAAAACGGAGAATTTATAATTGAAAATGTTCCGGTAAATGAATATTCCGTACAGGCAAGAAAAGAAGGTTTGCTGACTCAGTTTCAGGGAGCTGAAGTTTTTGCAGATGCTGAAATAAACGTGATTTTTGAGATGCAGCCTGAGAATGCAAATAATAGAAAACCTGACGCACCAACATTAATAACTCCGGAAGATAATTCTGAAGGAATTGCAACCGTAGTAGATTTCACCTGGAAGTCTATGGATGCCGACAGTGACACCCTTACTTACGAACTTGAAATAAGAAACGACCGTAATAATGAAGTGATTCGTTACACTGATCTTAGCGATACTGTACAAACTGTAGAAGGATTAAATTATGGATATAAATATTTTTGGCAGGTCAAAGTTTCCGATAGTGTTAACGAACCGGTTTTAAGTGAAATTTATTCCTTTAATACTTTAGAATTTCCTAAAACCAGGTTTATGTATGTACGTGAAATAAATAACAATAATGTGATTTTTGCCCGCGATTTAAATGGTAATGAATATCAGCTTACGTCAGCAGACCACAACAGTTTTAGACCACGAAAAAATCACCGGACCGATAAAATTGCTTTTTTACGAACTGTGGGTAATCAAACCCAATTATTTACCATGAATTTAGATGGGTCCGCACAAACTCAAATTACATCCAATATTCCCGTCAACGGATTTAATCTTGAGAAAGTAGATTTTTCCTGGGCTAACGATGGAGCCAACCTGGTATATCCAAATTTCGAAAAACTTTATAGGGTAAATGCAGCCGGAGGAGGCACAACGCTATTGTATCAAGAACCAAATGGTAAATTTATAACCGAAGTAAAAGTAAGTAACGACAATACAAGAATCGCGTTGCTGGTAAACAATGCAAACGGATACGAAGCTGAAATTTACACTATAGATATGTCTGGAGTCTTCTTGAATTCAGTGATTTCAGGAGTGGAAGGAGCATTGGGTGGTTTAGATCTATCGGTAGATAATCAAAGAATTTTATATACCCGAGATGTGTCAGGCTATCAAAGTGATGATTACCGTCAATTAAATTCTAGAATATTTATCTATAATTTTAGTT
>DATFJA010000114.1:0-6873 GCA_035269545.1 Salegentibacter sp. | reverse complement strand
GTGGTTGGTGTTACCCTAACAATAATATTTACAATCTCAGAATCATCTTAATTTATGGAAGTTCTTTTAGCGATAATTATAGGGATTCTATATGCCGCAGGTATTTATATGATGTTGAGGAGGAGTTTGGTAAAGCTCATAATTGGTATTATTCTTTTAGGGAATGGTGCTAACCTTCTTATTTTTTTACTTGGAAGGATTACCGAAGGAGCTCCACCAATTATTCCTGAAAATTCCAAGGTGTTTTTAGAGGCTTACGCAGATCCTGTTCCGCAGGCATTAATATTAACCGCTATCGTAATTAGTTTTGGTTTACAATCTTTTGCTATTATCCTGGTAAAAAGGGCGCACAAGGTAGTAAAAACCGATGATCTGGACGAAATGAACGCAACAGACGAAGATTCATGACACAACAATTAATACTATATCCTTTACTGCTGCAATTATTATTGGCTATCCTGTTAATGTTCTTTTGGAGAAAAATTAATACACAGCGAATAATAAGCATGCTTGGAAGCATTGTACACCTTGCGGTTAGTATAGGTGTTTTTACTCATATTTGGAATAATGGTACCCAAATCGTACAGGCCGGGGGTTGGGAGGCCCCATTCGGGATAACCTTTATAGCCGATACTTTTGCAATTACCATGGTTTTGCTTACTTCCATTGCAGGCTTGGCGGTATCCATCTTTTCTTCGGGTTCTGTAATTGGAGATCGGTTAAGGTTTGGATATTTTCCCATTTTTCACTTCCTGCTCCTAGGTTTAACAGGGGCATTTTTAACGGGAGATATCTTTAACCTCTATGTTTGGTTTGAAATTATTATTATCAGTTCTTTCGTATTGATTACCATTGGAGGTGAAAAAGCACAGCTTGAAGGTGCCGTAAAATATTTTACGCTGAATTTTCTCGCTTCAATAATCTTTCTAACCGCAATTGCTGTACTCTATGGTTTAACCGGAAGCCTCAATATGGCCGATCTAGCTAATAAAGTGGCAGCGGTTGAAAATAGGGCATTGGTGGAAATTACCGCTATTCTGTTTTTAATAGGCTTCGGAATTAAATCGGCGGTGTTCCCGTTATATTTCTGGTTGCCGGCTTCTTATCATACTCCGCCTTCAGCAGTATCGGCAATTTTTGGAGGCTTGCTTACCAAAGTGGGAGTATATGCTTTAATTCGGGTTTTTACCCTAATTTTTGTGGGAGATGCCTTTTTGGATCAAATTCTATTGGTACTTGCTATTTTCACTCTTTTTAGTGGAGCTGTTGGAGCTTTAGTTCAAAACAATATCAGGAAAGTTTTTTCATATTTGATCATTTGTCATATCGGGTATATGATTATTGGGTTAGGGATGTTTACCGAAGTAGCTATTGCAGGGGCTATCTTTTACCTTGTTCATGATATCCTGGTAAAGACGAATTTATTTATGATTAGCGGACTTATTTACCGCATTAAAGGTTCTAATAGTATGCGTGCCCTGGGAGGGTTTTATGCTAATTATCCCAAACTGAGTTTGCTGATGTTTATCCCATTGTTTTCCCTGGTAGGAATCCCGCCTTTATCAGGTTTTTGGCCTAAGATATCTTTGATTACTGCCAGTTTTAATACTGGAAGTTATTGGAGTTTGGCCGCTATTATCTTTGCAAGTTTTATTACCTTGGTAGTAATCGCAAAGCTTTGGGCTGAAGTTTTTTGGAAAGATGCACAGGAAATACCCGTTAGGCCTAAGTTTAGGTATTTCCACAAGATTAAGAGTATTAAAAGAATCCAGATAATTGTGCCCATAGTTTTCTTAAGTCTGGTGACTTTGTATGTAGGTTTTGGAGCTGAGCATATCCAATCTTTAGCGACGAGAATTTCGTCAGAATTAATGGATAACCAGCAGTATATAGACGCGGTACTTAACACACAAATATCCGAATAATGAAGAGCAGGTTTGTATCTAACTTATTACTCACCTTTGTATGGGTAGCCCTTACTGGAGATTTTGGCTTTCAAAATTACATTTTTGGATTTATAGTAAATTTCTTCATTCTCTGGGTTATTACCCGGGGAAGTAGTGATGCCAGGTACTTTACGCTAATTCCTAAAGTAATTATTTTCTTTTTTTATTTCCTTTGGGAGCTGTTTAAAGCAAACTTGCAGGTGGCGTATGAGGTAATTACTCCAAATTTTAGAATGAAACCCGGTATAGTAAAAGTTCCACTTAGTGTGCAAAGTGATCTGGAAATAACTTTCCTTGCAAACATGATCTCGCTTACACCCGGTACTTTAAGCCTGGACGTTTCTAACGATAAAAAAGTACTGTATGTTCACAGTATGTATATAACCAACAGGGAAGAATTTATTGCGGGAATAAAAAACGGATTTGAAAAACGTATTTTGGAAATATTGAGATGACGCTAACCGATTATTTATATTATGTAATTCTGCCAGTTCTGGCCTTTTCGGTACTACTAATAGTTTACCGCTTTATAAAAGGTCCTAGTATCGCCGATAAAATTATTGCACTGGATGTTTTAATTACTACTGGGATTGGGATTATTGGTGTATATAGTATTATTCACGGAAAATCTACATTTCTGGATACCGCGATGATCCTTGCTTTAATTGCTTTTCTAAGTACGGTGGCCTTTTCTTATTATCTTGAAAAACGAAATAGAAAAAAATGAGTTCAGTAATAATTGTAATCTTAGTCACTTTGGGAACCTTGTTCGTTTTGCTTTCAGCAATCGGACTGGTAAGAATGCCCGATACTTACATGCGAATTTCGGTAAATACAAAAGCAGCAACTTTAGGAGTAGGTTTAATTTTAGTAGGTACTGCAGTTTTCTTTAACGATGTTTCTACTACTTCCAGGTCTTTGGTAATCATCCTTTTTGTTTTCTTAACTGCACCTGTGAGTGCACATTTAATTGGGAGAGCTTCTTATTTTATGGGAGTAAAGCTATGGAAAGGTTCTATCATGGACGATCTACGTGGGAAATATCAAAAGAACTCTTATATACTAAAAAGTGAAACCGACGAAACTCCTGAGAATAATGTAGATCATACAAAAATGAAAGACAAATAGTCTAGTCTGATTTTTCTTAATCCTCCTTTTCTGCCTTTTTCTTCATTTTGTGCTCTATGTAGCCGAAGATAAGGTTTATTGCAAGGATGATCCCGCTCACTATTGCTAATTCTGTATACATTCCAAATCCCGCCAGGCAACCTGTTCCTGCACTGCACCATATCGTAGCAGCTGTAGTAAGGCCCTTTACTTTTCTTTCTTTTTCCAGTATGGTTCCTGCTCCAATAAATCCAATTCCAACCACGACCTGACCAAGAACACGGGTAATATCTACGTATTTCTCACCTTCAAATTCTAATGACATTAGAATAAAGATCGCGGCTCCAAGGGAAACCAGGGCATTTGTTTTAAGACCTGCCTCCTTACCTTGGATTTCTCTTTCCAGGCCTATAATTAAACCGGCGGCAGTGGCAAGGCCAACTCTTAAGGCGAATAATGTCCAATCCATAAGATTATTTCGGTGAATGCTTACTTTTGTAATATGCAAAAGCTACCCTTAAAATTAGAGAAAAGACTTCAAAAGAGAAAAAATGATAATTCTTTTAGGAAATTATTATCATATCGAAGAGAGATAGATTTTTCTTCTAACGATTATCTCGGACTGGCTTCTTCGGAAAAAATCTATAATCAGGCACATCAAATATTAAAAGAAAATAAGCTCTTGCGTAATGGTGCCACCGGTTCCAGGTTGCTTTCCGGAAACCACGTTTTATATGATATAACCGAAAATTACCTTGCAGAATTTCATCAAACTGAAGCCGCGTTGATCTTCAATTCTGGTTACGACGCTAATATTGGCTTTTTTGCTTCGGTCCCAAAAAGAGGTGATCTTATTTTTTACGACGAACTTGTACATGCTTCCATAAGAGATGGCATTTCTATGAGTAACGCCAGGGCCTATAAATTTGATCATAATAATCCAGAAAATCTTCAAAACAAACTCTCAAAGCTTGAAAAAGCCGAAGATTCAGAAATTTATATTGTAACCGAATCTGTGTTCTCGATGGATGGCGACATAGCTCCTTTAGAGAATTTTACTAAAATTTCAGAGGAATTTGGTGCGTTTTTAATAGTCGATGAAGCCCATGCAACCGGTATTTTTGGGGAAAAAGGAGAAGGCCTGGTGCAAGAGTTAGGAATTCAGCATAAAGTTTTTGCCCGGGTAAATACTTTTGGAAAGGCGCCCGGATGCCACGGTGCAGTAATTTTAGGAAGTAAAAGCTTAAAAGAATACCTGGTTAATTTTTCTAGAAGTTTTATTTATACAACGGCTTTGCCGCCACATGCGGTAGCTACTATTTTAGCGGTTTACCAGCAATTAGAAAAAGGAATTTTGCAAATTCAGCAGTTAAAAAACAATATTCAGTTTTTTAGAAACGAGGTGTCACTAAATAATCTAGCAGAAGATTTCCTGGAAAGTAAATCTGCTATTCAAAGTTGTATAATTCCGGGGAACGATCGAGTTAAAAATATTGCAGACCGTTTGAAAAAGGAGGGTTTTGGGGTGAAACCTATACTTTCTCCAACCGTGCCAAAGGGCCGGGAGAGGTTGAGATTTTGCCTGCATTCTTTTAATTCTGAAGAAGAAATAAGCCGGGTTTTGAAAATACTGGCTAAATTACTGGCATGAAACCAGTATAATGTTATACCCAAAAAGAGGTTGGTATAAGCCAATGATTAATTCCCGGATTGGGATAAAATATATAAACGCATGAGCACTTTTGTGAATATCGCCAGGTTTCAGTATTCTTCTGAAGCGCAAATTGTAAAAGGGAAATTACAATCTGAAGGTATAGAGGTATTTCTGGCAGACCAGGTTCTTATTGATACAGATCCTTTGGTAAGCCAGGCTATTGGCGGTATAAAATTAAACGTTTATACTGAGGATGAGGATCGGGCGCGGGCAATTTTAAGCGAGATCGATAATTATTCTCTAGATGATGAAGGGAACAGAGTGATTTGTCCTAATTGTGAAAGCAGTCGCGTTAAAGTTTATACGCATATTAAAGATGTACGTTCTTTCTTTGCTTTTTTGTTTTCATTTCTCACCTTCACCCTGCCAATTCATTACAAGTACGATTATCATTGCGAAAATTGTGAGGAGAAATTCAGTTTAAGTCAGACTGATGCTGGACGCAAGCTTGGCAAATAATAAAAAATTGGTTATAAATTAATGATGAATTCCTTCTTTGGAATTGAATTTATAAATAAATGAAACATACTTATTTTGTTACCGGTATTGGTACTGAAGTTGGGAAAACAGTAGCTTCAGCAATCTTAACTGAAGCTTTAGAGGCCGATTACTGGAAACCTATTCAGGCCGGCGATCTTGATAATTCTGATAGCCACAAAGTGCAAAGATTGGTTTCCAACCCTAAAACTGTTTTTCATAAAAATAGTTTTGCGCTAAAAACGCCAATGAGTCCACACGCAGCGGCTGAAATTGATGAAGTAAAGATCACTTCAAAAAAGATAAAACGCCCCGAAGTAAACGATGATTTAATTATTGAAGGTGCCGGAGGATTATTGGTGCCTATTAGTGATAAGGAGGTAATAGCCGATTTAATGCGACCGGAAGATCACATCATCCTGGTTTCTCGCCACTATTTAGGTAGTATTAACCACACTTTGCTCACACTTGAAGCTTTAAAATCCCGTGGCCTGAATTGCTTCGGAATTATTTTTTCCGGTGAAGAAAACAAATCTACCGAATCGATTATTGAAAAAATGGGCGGTATAAAGGTGCTTGGAAGAATAGAACAGGAACCTTATTTTGATCAAAATGTAATCAAAGAATACGCTGAACTATTTAGAGAAAAATTGAAATAAATTAAAAGTGGAGACTGTTTAAAAAGTCTAATTTCGTCAAGCTGAACTTGTTTCAGCTTCTAATATGTTTTGATTAGCTACATCTTAGATTCTGAAATGAATTCAGAATAACGATTTAATAAACTTTCTAGGCAACCTCCTGAGTATATAAATTATGAATCTAGTTAACCGAGATCAAAAACACCTTTGGCATCCTTTAACCCAGCATAAAATTTCCCCGGAAGCTTTACCTATTGTAAAAGCAAAAGGCAGTATTCTTTATGCGGAAGATGGCAGTGAATATATAGACGGCATCGCTTCCTGGTATACCGCTATGTATGGTCACTGTAATGAATATATTACCGAAAAAGTGGCTGCCCAAATGCAAAACCTGGACCAGGTGGTTTTTAGCGGATTTACCCACGAGCCAGCGGTACAACTTTCTGAAGCACTTATAAAGATTTTGCCGGAAAATCAGCAGAAACTGTTTTTTAACGATAATGGATCTACTGCTACCGAGATCGGGATTAAAATGGCCTTACAGTATCATCATAACCAGGGCAATAATCGCAATGTGATGCTGGCTTTTGAAGAAGGCTTTCATGGCGATACTTTTGGTGCGATGTCGGTTTCGGGACTTTCGGTGTATAATGGTGCTTTTGAAGAGCATTTTATTGAGGTTTTGCGAATTCCGGTTCCGCTTGGGGAGAATAATTCTGAAGTTATTTCGGGTCTTGAAGAGCTAATTTCAGGAAATAATATTGCGGGATTCATTTATGAGCCTTTAGTGCAGGGAGCAGCGGCAATGAAAATGCACGATGCTGCTGGCTTGAATGAAATACTGAAAATCTGTAAAGAAAATGATATTGTTTGCGTCGCCGATGAAGTAATGACCGGATTTGGAAAAACCGGGAAATATTTTGCTTCAGATTATATGGAAACCAAACCAGATGTAATGTGCCTTTCTAAAGCATTAACCGCCGGATTGCTG
>DATFJA010000113.1:0-2012 GCA_035269545.1 Salegentibacter sp. | reverse complement strand
AAGGGAAGCACCCGTTTAGGCGATAAAATAATGTGAATTTCTTTAGGGTAAGATACAAGTGGAATTTAAGAACTGACTAAGAGTCTGTTCTGTTTAATGTTTACCTGTAAAAAAAGAAAGGTTCAGCAATAACATATTACCGAACCTTGTATAGGATATGAGGATTATTGCTGTTTTACACGAACAGCATTCATTCCTTTCATTCCTCGTTCCAGTTCAAAACTTACCTTATCGTTTTCATCGATCTCATCGATCAACCCGGTAACGTGAACAAAATATTTTTCGTTATTTTCTGAATCGATAATAAATCCAAAACCTTTAGAATGATCAAAAAAGGAAACTTTTCCTTTTCTCACTGGATCTTCCTCTGGCATGTCTTCTTTTTTCGGAACGCCAATTTCTATACTTTCGGCTTCAACTTCAACTTTTTGAGAAGGATCCGGTGGAGTATCAGTAAGGTTCCCATCAGCATCTACATAAGCGATCATATCTTCAAAGTTACCTCCTTTATTAGAATTCTCTTTACGCTCCTGCTTCTTAAGCTCCTTTTCTTTTCTCTTTTTTATTTTCTTTTTTTCTTTTTCAGTTTTACTGAATGTCTGCTGCGATTTGCCCATTCGTTATGTTTAGTTAATAATTAGGTGAGTAAGCTTGGAATTACCTGAAGAGACTCCTGGTAGTGACAAGGCTTTTTATAGCCCTCTATCTTCAATGAAAGTAAAGAATCCCTAAAAGGATACCGCTTAAACTTCTACAAAGATAAGTGATAGAAATTAAATTACTTAATTTGAAGGGAATAAATAATTTTTGATTTTCCAGGATTGTATTTTTCTTCTATTTTTTTCGCTTCTTTTTATCCCACCAAACATATAAAATAAAAATAATCAAACTAACTAAAGATCCCCATAGAAGCCCGGTTTTTAAACCATCTGTACTCTTTCCTATAATTGCTATAAAGATAGTTAGCGGGGCAATACCTACAAGTGTGGCACCAATAAACCGCCAGTAGCCCATTTTAAGAATTCCACCCACGAAACTTATGGCATCGTTGGAAAGAAACGGATTTATCCTTGTTACAATAACTGCCCAGAAACCGTAATCTTCAATAAAATCCTCAATTTTAAATTTATTTGAAGGCCCTATCAATTTCTCAACGATCACCGGACCAAAGTAGCGCCCAATAAAATAACCAACGCTTGAAGCTGTGAAAATAGCTGCAAAAATGATTAGACTTCCAAATATAGGCCCATAAGCCAAAATAGAAACTACCATTAATGCTACCGATGGGATCACAATTAAAAACATTTGAGCAACCATAGCCAGGATAAGCATAGTTGGTCCCATCCATCCAAAATCTGAAACCCATTCAGTGATTCTTTCTTCGTCATTGCTGGTTAATACATCCCAGGCTTCTGTAAAAAATTCCCGAACCCCGGGAATAAAAAAATAAGCTGCTACAAGAGCCGCCACAATAACTCCTGAGACAATTAAGGGCGCTTTACTTTTTTTTACTGAAGTAGTTTCTACAGAATCAGCCATAAAGTCTATTTATTTTCTAGTTTAACTCTTAAAATATTTGCGGGTCGCCTTCGGCTTTCATTAGAGATATATAAACGATTCTCCTCATCAAAACCTAAAGCTTCAGGTTGGGGAAAAGTTTCAGTATTTAAAATATGAATTTTAACCTCATTACCTTCCTCATCTAAAATGATCAATTTAGGCTGATTTCCTTCTAAAACATATAATTCCCCGCTTTTAGGATGAAATCTAATGGCAGAGGGCCTAATTATTCTGGAAGACCTCCCTCCTACTAATTTCTTGTAGATCTCATCACTACCATCAAGTGTGAAATATCGTCCTTTTTCTAAGCTTTTAGTAGTAAGATCAAAGGCATAAATTCCTTTTGTATCTTTTCGGTTATTATATTCTTTCACCGCAAATAGCAGACGATTATTTTCTAGATCTATTTCCAGGCTTTCTACTTCATTTATATCCAGGCCGGAAATCTGATA
>DATFJA010000112.1:0-2535 GCA_035269545.1 Salegentibacter sp. | reverse complement strand
AAACACTGTATCCAACTGGAACCTTTCTGGAAAAGAGTTACAGAGGATTACCGTAGAAAATAACTGGGGTGTAGAAACAGAAAATGGCACCTTAGCCGTTAATACCGGGAAATTTACAGGACGATCTCCGCAAGATCGCTTCCTGGTAAAAGATGATTACACTAGCGACAAGGTTTGGTGGGGTAAAGTTAATAAACCAATTTCTCCAGTAAATTTTGATCATCTTTACGATAGGGTTATGGCTTACCTTAGCGGGAAAGAAGTCTACGTTCATGACGGTTATGTTGGTGCTTACCCTGAATACCGGCTTAATGTACGAACTATTGCAGAGTATTCCTGGTCTGCCTTCTTTGTAAAAAATATGTTTCTTCGTCTAAATGATGAGGAGCTAAAAGATTTTCAGGAAGATTGGCTGGTAGTTTGCGCTCCCGGGTATGTAGAGCCGGAACCAGAGAGGTTTGGGCTAAGGCAGGGAAATTTTAGCATACTTAACTTCAGCAGAAAAATTGCCTTAATTGGAGGGTCGGCATATACCGGTGAAATGAAAAAAGGCATTTTTTCGGCTCTTAATCTCATTTTGCCAGTCGAGAAAAATGTTTTACCCATGCATTGTTCGGCAAACGTTGGAAGGAATGAGGATACTGCAATTTTTTTCGGTCTTTCCGGCACAGGAAAAACTACCCTTTCTGCAGATCCCGACCGCAGACTTATTGGCGATGATGAACATGGCTGGACTGCCAAAAATATCATTTTTAATTTTGAAGGTGGTTGCTATGCCAAGGTTATAGATCTTACAGAAGAAAAGGAACCGGATATTTACAGGGCGATTAAACCCGGAGCTATGCTCGAAAACGTGGTTTTTAAGAATAATAGCAGGGAAGTAGATTTTGAGGACAGTAGTATTACCCAGAATACCCGGGTAAGTTATCCCATAGATCATATTGAAAATATTCAGCAACCTTCCTACGCAGAAAATCCTACCAATATCTTTTTTCTTACCTGTGATGCGTTTGGTGTACTGCCCCCGGTTTCCAGGCTAACTCCCGGTCAGGCTGCCTATCATTTTATTTCGGGATACACGGCAAAGGTGGCCGGAACAGAAGCTGGAATTCACGAGCCCGTTCCCTCTTTCTCTGCTTGTTTTGGAGAACCTTTTATGCCCTTGCATCCAACCGTGTACGGAGAAATGCTAAGTAAAAAGATGACTGAAGCTAATGTGAAGGTTTGGCTTATAAACACGGGCTGGAGCGGTGGTCCTTATGGGATAGGTTCCAGGATAAAACTCAAATATACCCGTGCAATGATCTCAGCGATTCTTGAGGGAGAACTAGATAATTTAGATTTTAAAGTTCATCCAATTTTTGGACTTCACATGCCTGTTGAATGCCCTGGAGTTCCCACAGAAACGCTGGACCCTATAAACACCTGGGAAAACAAAGGAGCTTATATTCAAAAGGCTATTCAGCTGGCTCACTCGTTCCATTTGAACTTTGAAAAATTTGCTGGGCAGGCTTCTGAGCAAATTCTATCTGGTGGTCCACTCATTGATGAACACCATCATTTAGAAGAACATTTTTAAACAAATAGAAAAACATAATTAGATATTAATTTGCGGAAGCTTTGGATGTCTTAATAGATATCCAAGGCTTTTTTCTTTATTGATAAGGAACGAATATATTTCCAACAGTTTCGCTAATACCATATAGCTTTTAGATTCTTCTACAATATTCGTGCGTGCAAATTCCTAATTTCGAATTCTTTTTATACTGTATTAAAAGACAAAAAAATCTTCTTAGCAAAAGCCCATTTTATTTAGTAATTTCCGTTTTTTGCCAAACTATGCGTTTACTAGCCTTTTTTTTATTTTTTACTTTCAGCCTGTTTGCGCAGGAATTACCTCCAATTACCAATTTTGATCCTGGTGTTTATAATGCCGGCAACCAGAATTGGATGATTTCCCAGGCGCCCAATAATCATATTTATTTCGCTAATAATCTTGGCTTACTCAGCTTTAATGGGGAACAATGGAATCTTCATAAGGTTCCCAATGCTAGTGCAGTTCGGTCGGTTTTAGCTCAGGATGATAGAATATATACGGGCTCTTATATGGATTTTGGATTCTGGGAGCATAATAAAAGAGGTGAACTAACCTATACCAGTCTTACCAATCTTTCAGATGAATCAATTCTTGATGGAGAACAATTCTGGCATATTGCAGCGCTGGAAGAATATATTGTTTTTCAAAGTTTGCGTAGGTTATACAGCTACAATAAGAAAACCAGGCAAATAAGTACCATTACTGCAGGCGATATTATTTCCAACTTATTCTTAGTTGGTAATAAGTTATATTACCAGGTAGCCGAAGATGGTTTGTATGCCATAGATAATGGCGTAATAGAACGCGTAATCACAAATGCCATAATTAATGACAGACCAATAGTTGGTCTTTTTCCTTTTGAAGGAGATAAAATGCTGGCTGTAACCAGGGATGACGGACTTTTCACCATAGAAGGAAATAACTGGCAGGCTTTTCCT
>DATFJA010000111.1:0-2702 GCA_035269545.1 Salegentibacter sp. | reverse complement strand
GATAGAAGAGCGTAAACCTAAACGAATAGATAGGGAGATTGCTATGGGAGCCCAAAAATGGGTAGATGTAAATCGTTATGCTACGTCAAAAGAATGTATTAATGAGTTGAGAGCTCAAGGCTATCAAATCGTTGCAACTTCACCTTATGGGGATAGTACAGAGCTTAAGGATTTTGATATCAAAAAGCCTTCTGCCATTTTCTTCGGAACTGAAAAAGATGGGTTAAGCGAGGAAATCCTGGAGCAAGCCGACTGTAGAATTCGAATTCCGATGGTGGGTTTTACTGAAAGTCTTAATATTTCAGTTTCAGCTGCTATTATTTTGCAGCACATTACTTCTGAATTAAAAAGCAGTGAGATTAGCTGGGAACTTCCTGAAGACGAAAAAGAAAATCTCAAATTTGAATGGCTGAAAAAATGTATTAAAAATTCAGAGTCGATAATAGCACAATACAATTTAGAAAATCCTTAAATTAGTTGAATAATTTTCCTCAATGACGCTATTTTTTTACCTGCTTATTGCCTTTATTACTTTTATTGCTTTTCTCCACGCCTGGGCGAGGAAGCGCTATGATGTTAGCCGAACTACGGTAATTAATGCACCTCGTGATGTGGTGTTTAGTTATGTTAGGCAACTAAAAAAAAATCCGCTTTGGGTGCCCTGGTTTTCGAAATATCCAAATACAATTCTAAAACATAAAGGTGAAGACGGTAAACTTGGTGCAGCTATTTATTGGAAAAGTAAAAATAAAAAAATAGGGGAGGGCACTCAAAAAATTGTAAAGGTCAAACATCCTAAAGTTTTAGAAACCAGGGTGTTGATTGTAAAGCCTGTGAAAGTGAGTATGTTAACCTATTTTGCCGCAAAAGAACTCGAACCTGGAAAGTCTAAAGTGGTTTGGGGAATTCGGGGTAACTTACCTTTTCCGCTTTCGGTAATAAGTATTTTCTATAGTCCCGAAAAACATATGAGTGCAGATATTGAAAGGGGACTTCTTAATTTAAAATCTAAAATGGAGAAAGGCGTTAAGGTTTAATTTCGTTGCAAAACCTTATATTCTTCATAACAACCGCTTAAAGCATCCAGAATTTGTAAATCGTTGGCCGAGCTTAAGAAATCTTTAGAATAACTACATCGCTGCAGGATTTCGTTCAATTCTATTTCATTTAAGGGCAATAAAGCTATTAATGTTTCCCTGTCAAATTTATTCCTAAGAAGCTTTCTAATCTCATCATCCTCTTTCATTTGCCTTAATTTGCGCATTTGTCTTGGTTTTTTTCCAAAAATATTATGCATCAAATCGGCGGGATTAAAGATTGCTCCTAAAGTTCGGGAAACAGCACTGGCAGAATTATCTCCACCTTCATAGCCTGCATTTAACCCAGAAATGCTGTATCGGTTATTCTCATAAATAGGGATATTACGTGCATCAATTTCTAAATACCCTGTAAGTGTAACCGGTTTTAAAACTACTTCTTCCAAAGCAATTCCTAATTCAGTCATTTTTACTTTTACGCTTCCATACTTTAGCCAGTCGTTTGTTACTCTTACTTTTATTGATCTAAAACCAAGGTAAGAGAAATATAGAGTATCGTTAACGGTGGCCTGTAGTTCAAAAGATCCGTCTTCTTCACTAACGGCACCTTTAACCTGATTGAGATTCACAATATGAACTTTCTCAATAGGTTTATCGTCAGCAGCATTCATAACGGTTCCCGATATGATGTCCTGCGAATATGCCTGAAAAGCAAAAAAAGTTAGTAAAAAGGTAAAGAAGAATTTTTTCATAACAATTGGCGCCTAAATTATAAAATACTTATAAAAAATAATGCCATAATTTAAAATTTAGGCGCCATATGTAAATTTAACTTTTGTTGCGTCTTCTTTTTATAGAGCTCTCAATGTTTTTACTGCGGTTACCGGATTTTTTTCCTTTTCCCGAACCACCTTTAAAATCGTCTGAGCGCCTGCGACCACCACCTTTAAAGTCTGGTTTTTTGCCGCCTTTGTTGAACTTTCCACCTTTTCGGCCTCCACCACCGCCGCCGCCGCCGCGTTTTCCACGTCCGCCGGTATCGGTAGTTTCTTCAACATTAATAAATCTACCCTGGTGTTTAAAGTCCTTGAAAGTACTTAAAACCGTTTCGGTATTTTTAGCATCGGTATTAAAGAAAGAGAAGCTATCCTTAACATCAACTTTATAAACGTCATCACGTCCAAGATCTAAAGTTGCTTTAAGAAAGTCTTTTAAGCTCATCCAATCAAAATCATCTTTGGCGCCAACATTTATAAAGTAACGCGTAGAATCTCCAGAACCGCCTCCATCTGCAGGAGCTGAGGGAGAGTTCAAACCTTCAGAATTTTTGTAATAGTTAAAGAAACGTGTGAATTCTACAGAGAAGAACTTTTTAATTAGCTCTTCCTTGGTGAAATCTTCCAAAACTTCGTTGATGCTCGGTAAATAAGCATCTATCTCGTGATTAATTTTTGTTTCCTTGATATCATTTGCCAAGTGAAACAGCTGTACCCGGCAAATTTCCATTCCGTCTGGAATATCTTTTTGCTCAAATTTTTGCTGAATAATACGCTCAATACTTTTTATTTTACGCATTTCACTTTTGGTAACAATTACCATAGAAACTCCGCTCTTTCCTGCACGACCGGTACGGCCACTACGGTGAGTATAAGTTTCAATTTCATC
>DATFJA010000110.1:0-12108 GCA_035269545.1 Salegentibacter sp. | reverse complement strand
GGGAAAAGGAAAATTAAGCAAGAGAGATGGAGATAAATTAGGTTTTCCAGTATTTCCACTGGAATGGAAAGATCCTAGTTCTGGAGAAATTTCCGCAGGTTATAGAGAAGATGGTTATTTTCCTGAAGCCGTTACCAATATGCTTGCCTTTTTAGGCTGGAATCCCGGTACAGAACAGGAATTCTTTAAATTGAACGAACTGGTTGAAGCTTTTGAAATAGATCGTGTTCATAAGGGTCGAGCTAAGTTTGATCCAGAAAAAACCAAATGGTTTCAGCAGCATTATATGCACGAGGCAGATGAAAAGATAATCACCAAAAAACTTGAAAAAATAGTTGATGAAAAGGAAATTAAAGTTTCTTCAGAATACGTTTTAAAGGTAGTAAGCTTGATGAAAGAACGCGCTGTTTTTGTAAATGATATTTGGGACCAGGGACATTTTTTCTTCCTCGCTCCTACTTCATACGATCCTAAAAATGCTAAAAAAGCGTGGAAGGATGATACAGCCGATTTGATGCAGGAATTAATTCAGGTTTTACAAAAACAGGAAGATTTTAAAGCAGAAACCGTTCAGACCGAAGTAAAAGCATGGATCCAGCAAAAAGAAGTTGGTTTTGGTAAAGTGATGCAGCCTTTTAGATTAGCACTTGTAGGCGCTATGCAAGGTCCGGATCTTTACGAAATCGCTGAAATGATTGGAAAAGAAGAAACCATCTCCCGACTGGAAAAAGCGATAAAAACGCTGGGATAAAATAATTCGGTTATTCTTTTAGGAGTAGGCTGTTTGAACGGTTATAAAACTTCGTCAAGCTGAACTTGTTTCAGCTTCTAATATGTTTCAAATTATAACATGTTAGATCCTGAAATAAATTCAGGATGACGTCTTAATATCTGTTTCAACAGCCTACAGCCTATTTTTTGTTCTTACCTTCTACCGCATAGCTAAGTAAACTACTTCAGAGCAAGCTCACGCAGCATTATTGTTGGAAAATATAATTTGATTTCGAGTAAAGCCTCGGCTCATTTAATCTCAATTATCGAGCAAAGTTTCACTATCTTGGTGATCAATCAAATCATAAACTTCAAATATGCTTAGTTACCTTTTTCTTCCCATTATTATTGTTTTCTTCCTGTTGATCATTTTCAGTGGAATTTTCACAGTTCGACAACAAAAAGCCGCGATCCTTGAGCGTTTTGGTAAATTTAAAAGTATTAAGAATTCAGGTCTTCATTTAAAGATTCCCATAATAGATCAAATTGCCGGTAGAATCAATTTAAAAGTACAACAACTTGATGTTTTGGTAGAAACCAAAACCAAGGATAACGTGTTTGTTAAGCTAAAAATATCGGTGCAATTCCAGGTAATTAGAACTAATATTTACGACGCTTTCTATAAACTTGAAAGTCCATCAGACCAGATCACTTCATATGTTTTTGATGTTGTACGAGCTGAAGTTCCAAAAATGATCTTAGATGATGTTTTTGAACGAAAAGACGACATTGCCATTGCCGTTAATAGAGAACTTAACGAATCTATGCAGGATTATGGTTACGACATCATTAAAACGCTTGTAACAGACATTGATCCAGATGAACAGGTAAAACATGCTATGAACAGAATAAACTCGGCAGAACGCGAGAAAGTGGCTGCAGAGTACGAAGGAGAAGCCGAAAGAATACGTATCGTAGCCAAGGCACGTGCTGAAGCCGAAAGTAAGCGTTTACAGGGACAGGGAATTGCCGATCAAAGAAGGGAAATTGCCCGTGGACTTGAAGAAAGCGTAGATGTATTGAATAATGTAGGAATAAACTCCCAGGAAGCTTCGGCTTTAATTGTGGTAACGCAACATTATGACACTTTACAAGCCATTGGCGAGGAAACCAACAGTAATCTAATTTTATTACCGAATTCGCCCCAGGCCGGCAGCGATATGCTAAATAATATGGTGGCTTCATTTACGGCTTCTAACCAGATTGGAGAAGCTATGCGTAAGAAAAACGAAGAAATTGAACAGGAGAAAAAGAATCAGGATGATTCTAAAAGGAAATAATTAAAACCTCTTCTGGTGTAAATAAAAAAAGGTTTGAAAGTTTGTTTTTGAATCATACGTCATTCTAAATTTATTTCAGAATCTAACATTTTAGAACCTCAAACAAGTTCACAGGTTGACGGGGATAAAAAATAAACTTTCAAACCCTTATAATATAACTTTAAGAAGTCTTTTAGCCTTTTACTTTTGCAGTTACTTTTTTTAATCCGGTAAGCTTTGTTACAGCTTTAAGGATAAAGGCCTTCTGTATAATTGATCCTACCATACTTCCGGCAAGAGATAATGGCGATAAAGCGCTTTTAGTACGCTCTATATTTAATTTTATCTCTTCCTGATCTATTTTTGTTTGAAGTTTCAGGATCTTTAAATCCCTGTCTATTTCCTTAAATGAGCTGTACTCCTTCATAGTAATTAATCGTTAAAAAATTTTCTTGAAACTTTTACCAACAGTAATTTTTCAATCGGTTTTTTTCCGAAAAAGAGGATAAGGATAAAAATTAAGAAGTAAAATCCGCCTACAATAAAGTAACCAGAACTTGGTGAACCTATAGCTTCGCTAATAACTATAGCCAAAGCAACGGAAAGCAGTATTAGAGCGAAAATGAAAAAAATACCCAATAAAAGACCCTGCACGAGACCTATGGCCCCTTTCATTGCCGATTTAAAGAATTGAAGTTTATAATACTCGGTATTGCTATGAGCAAATGCCTTTAAATTATAATTTAACTCATCAATACTATTGGATAGTTTTTCAAATGCCATAAAAATGTTTCTATACTACTGCCTTATTAGGTTTATCTTTAGAGTCGCCGCCTTCTTCCTTCTGTAACTTAGCATTCTGCTTTCTAAGCTCTTCCAATTTTGTTTCCATGGAATTAAGAATATCGTCTGCCTTATGGCTAGCTGAAGAAAGTGTTTCTTCTAAACGTGTTTCAAAATCTACACGAGCTTGCTTTGCTTTTTCGGTTAAATTCGAAGAAGTTTCAGTGTATTTTTTATTCAATTTATCCTGAGCCTTTTTAGACTCGTCTTTTAATTTCTTGCGGGTTTTTTCACCACTATCTGGAGCATATAATAAACCTACTCCTGCTCCAATTGCAGCTCCGGTTATTAATGCTAATAGTGTACTTCCTGTATTTGCCATAATAGTTTTTATTAGTTAAGTTATTACTAAATCCAAATATACAAGATGGATTAAGCGTATGTTGTTAATAACCGGTTAATATGTTAAAATGCTTTACTAAAATATTCTTAAAAAGCCACTTAACCAAAAGAAGAACAGCTTATTTCTTTTTTGCCCAGGAATCCCTAAGCGTTACTGTACGATTAAAAATAGGTTGTCCCTCTTTAGAATCTTTATCTACACAGAAGTATCCAATACGTTGAAACTGAAATTTATCCTGAATTCCTGCAGATTTTAAACTTGGTTCCACATAGCCTGTAATAACTTCTAAAGACTCCGGATTTACAAATTCCATATAGTCTCTCTCTTTATCCCCATCTGGATTTTCTACGCCAAATAAGCGATCATAAAGCCTTATTTCTGTTTCTAAAGCGTGCTTTGCAGAAACCCAGTGCAAGGTTCCCTTTACTTTTCTCTTAGATTCCTCAGTACCGCTTCCGCTCTTACTTTTGGGATCGTAAGTACAATGAATTTCGGTAATATTTCCTTCTGAATCTTTTACTACATCTTCGCCTTTTATAATATAGGCGTTCTTTAACCTTACTTCTTTACCGAGCGTTAGCCTGAAGAATTTTCTGTTTGCACTTTCTTTAAAATCTTCTTTTTCAATATAAAGTTCTCTTGAAAATGGAATTTCCCTGCTTCCAGCTAACTCATCTTCCGGATTATTTTCAGCTTCCAACCACTCTTCTTTTCCTTCTTCATAATTGGTAATTACCAATTTTACAGGGTCTAAAACACCCATTACCCGAGGGGCTGTTTTATTAAGGTCCTCCCGTGCACAAAATTCCAAATGCGCAACGTCTATCATATTTTCTCTTTTCCCAACCCCAATGGAATCGGCAAATTTCCTAATCGCGTTTGGAGTATAACCTCTTCTTCTCAATCCGGAAATAGTAGGCATTCTGGGATCATCCCAAGACTTAACAACGCCTTTTTCCACCAGTTGCATAAGTTTACGTTTACTTACCACGGTGTGGCTAAGATTTCTGCGTGCAAATTCCCGTTGTTTTGGTTTTAATTCACCTTCCTTACTTACTTTTTCAACAAACCAGTTATATAATTCACGGTGTGGTAGAAATTCAAGAGTACAGAAAGAATGAGAAATATGTTCAATAAAATCGCTCTCACCATGTGCCCAATCGTACATTGGGTAAATCTTCCAATTATCTTTAGTGCGGTGGTGACTTTTATGTAAACAGCGATACATTACTGGATCTCGCATAAGCATATTAGGAGATTCCATATTTATTTTTGCTCTTAAAACGTGTCCACGTTCTGGAGTTTCCCCGTTTTTCATTTTCTCAAATAGGTCCAGGTTTTCTTCTACAGAACGTTTTCTATATGGGCTTTCCTTTCCGGGTTCGGTAGGAGTTCCTTTTTGCATAGCTATTTCTTCTGAAGTTTGGCTATCTACATAAGCATCTCCATTCTTAATCATTTCCACGGCCCAGTCGTATAATTGCTGAAAATAATCTGAAGCATAACATTCCTTCTCCCATTTAAAGCCAAGCCATAAAACATCTTCTTTAATGGCATCTACAAATTCCTGCTCTTCTTTTATAGGATTTGTATCATCAAATCGAAGGTTTACAGGGGCATTGTATTTTTCTCCCAAACCAAAATTGAGGCAAATAGAAGAGGCGTGCCCAATATGCAGGTAACCATTAGGTTCTGGGGGGAACCTGAATTTTAATTCTTCCCTTTTGTGGGTATTTTGAAGGTCTTCTTCTATAATTTGCTCAATAAAATTGAGTGGTCTTTTTTCTTCAGCCATAATTTAATATATCAAGAACCTCCAGGAATAGAAGGTTAAAATCAGACAATTATTTATAAATTAGAATATTTTGGATTATTCCTCATTTTGCAGGAATAAAGCGCAAAGTTACCAAAAATTAGATCGCATAACCCAAGCTTTCAAAAACAAGAAGTAATATATTTATCTTTCAAAATTTAAGAGCTAAAAAACTATTATACTTTAGGTTTTACTAACTATTACTTTTTATGTTTTCCCAGGATCTTACTGTAAAAAAAAATTCAGCAGGCTGTAAGAGCTAGCCTGGGATTTTTAATAGGAATTATTGGAGATAAACTTATTCATTAAAAATTGATATAAAGCAGGCGTAAACCTATCTTTGCAACCTGCCTTGAATTGAGTTTACGAGGAATAGTAAATATACAAATGGAGGTCACTAGCATTTGAAATCTTGATTATCGAGTAAAAATTAATCTTTTGGGAAGTATAAAATTAAAAAACATCAAGGTTTTTGCCTATCACGGTTGTCTTGATGAAGAAGGAAAAATAGGAAGTGATTATCGCGTAGACCTTAAAGTAAAAGGTGATTTATCACTTTCTGCAAAAACCGATGCGCTAGCAGATACCATAGACTATGTGCATCTAAACAAGATTGTAAAAGAAGAAATGGCCATTAGATCTAAACTTCTTGAAACAGTCGCTGAACGAATTCTAAAACGGGTTTTAGCCGAAATAATCCTGGTGCAAAAGGCAAAGGTTGAAGTTTCAAAAATAAATCCTCCAATTGGTGGAAATGTAGCTATGGTTAGCGTTATTAGAAGTAAAACACGCTAATTTTTAAAATCATAAATTGCAGTTAGTCTTTTATTTTTTAAAGCTAAATTTTTTATTACATTTGCCAACCCCAAAATAGGGCATCGTGGCCGAGTGGCTAGGCAGAGGTCTGCAAAACCTTGTACAGCGGTTCGAATCCGCTCGATGCCTCAAAAAGCTCCTTTTTTAAGGGGCTTTTTTTATATATAAAATTAAATGTATGATTGGAGAAATTTAATGATACCACCGCACTTCCGCAACTTTCATATATTCATAAAAGTTCAAAAAATTATTCTTTCTACCCTTAATTTTTAATGGTATCGGTGGGAGTGATCGTTTCTATTTGATCTTTAATTCCATCTACCTGAGTAGGAAACAGCCCCTGGAAAACAAGCATTCCGCCAAAGACCATGAGCATAATACTAATCCCCTTTTTCATAAAGTAAATACGATTGGGTGTGAGTTTTCGATTTAATTTTTTTGCCAGTAAAATTTTAAAAACATCCAGTACCAGGTAGGTACCAAGAATAGTTCCGAAAAAAACCATAATACGGTCTTCTTCCATATCTAGTTTTGGTCCAAAAACAATAATTAAACCTAACCAGAAGCCCAGCACTCCAATATTGATAAAATTCAGAAGAAAACCTTTTACCGCTAATCCAAAATAATCACTTTTACTGAGCTTTCTAATCTCTGGAGTATCATCTTCCTGCCGAAGTACTTTTTTAGTTCTTACAAAGCTCATAACGCCGTATGTAGCCAAGATCATTCCACCGAAGAGAAATAAAGCAGGATCGTCTTTAATACGGGAAAGTAATTTGGTGGTACTTAAATAAGCGATAAAAAGAAAAATAATATCTGCCAGGATAACTCCAAGATCGAAAGCAAAAGCTGCACGGAATCCTTTAATGGCAGCGGTTTCCAGTAATACAAAGAAGACCGGACCTAATAAAAATGCTAAAAAAAGACCTAAGGGTAGGGCTGCTAATACATCCTGAAACATACAATTGTATTATTTTACAAATGTAGACTTTTAGTTTTTTCTAATTACTTTGCCGCCAAACAGGGTATTCTGGTCTAAGGTTTTAGGATTGCCATAAACGTTTACGGTGCCACCGGCTCTAACCCTGGCTTCTACCCTATCACTAGCAGTTATATCGGCAACTCCACCTGCTTTTATGCTAATTTCGGTATTTCTGGATTTTAGGTTTTTAGCGAATAATTTTCCTCCGGTATTGATACTTATTTCCTGATCATCGGTTTTTCCTTCTACTTCTATTTCTCCGCCTGTATTCATGTCAATATAGAGATTACTAAGATTTAGATCAGCATAAATATCGGCACCTTCCGAAGCATTTAGATGAAGCGATTCCTGCTTAAGTTTAGAGTCTACTTTTATGGAAGCATTTTGGCGGGCATCTATTTTATCCAGGTTTTTAAATTGAATAGTGATCTGGGTATTTTCATTATCCAAGATTTCCTCAATACTCATTCTCACTTTTAAAATGCCCTGATCAACCTTAAACTTTACATCGGTTCTATTTTCCCCGGTAACTATAGCCTTATTCTGATTAGACTCTTTTAAAATAATATCTAAACCATTATAGACTTTAATTTCATTAAATTCACCCAGATCCTGAGTTAATTCCTGAGCGCTTAACATTCCCGCACTCATTAAAAACAGTGCAAAAAAATAATTTTTCATCTCTAGTTGATTTAAAAAGTTCTTAATCTTCCTTTTTACCAATCAAGGTAAAATCTAAGTGTCTTTTCACTAAATCGGCATTTTTCACTTTTACTATTACTTCATCTCCAAGCTGATAAACCTTTTTAGTTTTTCTACCTACAATAGCATAATTATCGGCATCAAAATCATAATGATCACCTTTTATGTCTCTTAGACGAATCATTCCTTCACATTTGTTCTCAACAATTTCAACAAATATTCCGAAATCTGTTACTCCCGAAATTACCCCAAGAAATTCTTTATCCTGGTGATCTTGCATAAATTTCACCTGCATATATTTAATAGAATCTCTTTCGGCATTGGAAGAAAGGTTTTCCATTTCACTACTGTGGTGACATTTTTCGTCGTATTCTTCCTCTTTTGCTGAAGGCAGACCGTCCAGGTAACGCTGCAATAATCTATGCACCATAACATCTGGATATCTCCTAATTGGCGAAGTAAAATGCGAATAATAATCGAAAGCTAAGCCGTAATGCCCAATATTTTCGGTGCCGTAATAAGCCTTACTCATGGTCCTGATGGCAAGCGTATCTACTAAATTCTGTTCTTTTTTTCCCTGAACGTCCTGTAGCAATTGATTTAAGGAAGAAGATACTGTTTTCCTGTTTTTAAGATTTAAACCGTGTCCAAACCTGGAAACAAGACTGTTTAAAGATACCAGTTTTTCTTCATCGGGTTCATCGTGACAACGATAAATAAAAGTCTTCTTTTCATCTTGTTTTCCTATGAATTCAGCCACTTTTCGATTGGCCAAAAGCATAAATTCCTCAATAAGTTTATTGGCATCTTTGGCTGTTTTAAAATAAACACCAACCGGTTCGTTTTCGTCATCTAATTGAAACTTGACTTCAACTTTATCAAAAGAAATTGCACCCTGACGCATTCTGGCAGAACGCATCTTTTTAGCCATCTTATTCATTGTCAAGACAGCTTCAACAATAACATCTTTAGCTGTATAAGCCTTATCCTGGATAGAAATATCTTCAGGAATATCTCCTTTTTCGGTTTCAATTATTTGTTGAGCTTCTTCGTAAGCGAATCTCGCATCTGAATAAGTCACAGTTCTTCCGAACCACTCCTTCACAACTTTTGTATTCTTATCGATTTCAAAAACTGCAGAAAAGGTATATTTTTCTTCATTTGGCCTTAAAGAACAGGCATTATTAGAAAGAACTTCCGGTAACATTGGTACTACCCTATCTACCAGGTAGACCGAAGTTGCACGTTCGTAAGCCTCGTCGTCTAAAACAGTACCGGGTTCCAGGTAATGGGAAACATCGGCAATATGAATTCCAACTTCTACATTTCCGTTCTCTAGCTTTTGAAAACTCAAAGCATCATCAAAATCTTTCGCATCTGCGGGATCTATGGTAAAGGTCAAAACATCACGCATATCGCGACGTTTTTTAATTTCTTCGGGCTGAATAGATGTATCTATCTGGTTTGCAAAATCTTCTATTTCCTTCGGGAATTCATGCGGCAAACCGTATTGTGCCAGGATAGAATGAATCTCGGTATGATGTTCACCCGGAGTACCTAGAACCTGGGTAATTTTACCAAAAGGAGAATCGGCTTTCTCAGGCCATTCTTCCAGTTCTACTACTACTTTATCTCCATTTTTTGCCTCACCCATTTTGTTCTTCTGAACAAAAATATCGGTATACATTTTTGGATCTCCTATAACCACAAAGCCAAAATCTTTCTGCATATCAAGAACCCCTACGAATTCGGTTCTTTTTCGTTCTAAAATTTTGGTTACTTCTCCTTCAGATTTTTTATTACGCTTACGGTTGTAAATATATATTTCAACTTCATCACCATTAAACGCAGTATTCAGATCTCTGGGCGAGATAAAAACATCATCTTCTAATTCATCTACCATCGCATAGGCATAACCTTTTGTGGTCATATCTATAACCGCTCGGTAGTAATCATTGCTTTTAACTATTTTGAATTTGCCCCTTCCTTCTTCTTCAATTTGTTTTTTTGCAGCTAACTGGGCTAATTTTTTGATAATATTATTCCTACTATTAGCATCATTAACGCCAAGCTTAGCGGCAATTTGCTTATGATTAAAGGTTTTTCCCGCGTCCTTTCTTAGGATATCTAATATACTTTTGGAAAGATTACCCTGGTGTTGGGATTTATTTTTATTCTTTTTACTCATTTCAATATTTAAAGTATAAAATTACGGCTTCTGCATTACATGACATCTATTTGCCATTAAAGTTTTGTTAAGCGCTCTGATAATTATCCTCTTATAAATTATTTTCACATTTAATTAACGTTAATTAAAACCTAGGTGAAAACCCCTAATTCTTGTATCCCAACTGTTAAGGGATGCCATTATTCTTAATTTTTCCTTAATTTTAATTTAAGGTTGGTACCACCCTTTATTTCCATCTTTGTAAGACTTCATAATCTGATTACTATGGATAAAGCTAAAAAAATATCGCTTCTTTTTTTTCTTATTTTCCTCTTTGGAATAATAGGATTTGTCGCTTCCATCAATCTTTCTTTGAATAAAAAAAGCCAGGTTAATATAGAATCTGCTCAACTTTACATGGATCATTCTATAAGCTTTTCTAAAGAACCAATTTACTATTTAAATTAAGTTAAATATCTGTTTTACAGTATTTTAAATTTAATTTTTAAAATATTCAACTCAGAATTTATTCATTTCCAGACTTTTATATTTACTCAAATCAAATTTAAAAATCGTATTCTATAATTTCAAATTCAGAAAATAGCATTCAATGTTATTAACATTATATATAATTATCTTTTTTTCTTCTTTTTATAAAAATTAAAACTGATGGTTATTATAGTCTGTTAACTTGTAGAACAATTTTTTTAAGCTTTTCTTGGATTTTAAGTTAGCTTAGTTTGATAACAACTTATTAACATAGTTCTAAAGTTATAAAAGACTGGAAATCTTAGTATTTTAATATTTACTTAACAATATTTAAAAATTGAATCTTAATAACAAATCGGGATAAGTGGAAATAAAATTAGTGTTCATAACCTGTTTTTATATGCTGATAACTTCTCTAAAAATAACAGACTTATAATTTGATTTACTCCCGGATATTTTGCTATTGAAATTTTAATCCGATCCCGCAAATAAGTTTCTCAGTTTCTCATCAATGCTTATCCACAATGCATTGTCAATACTAAAGCCTTGATTTATAAGCTTATTTAAAAAGTAATTAACAATTGAAAATAGCAATGTTACTAAGTGGTTTTTTTACCTTTGCTTTAGCTAAAACCTTAATTATGAAAATTGCAATAGGAAACGATCACGCCGGTACCGGTTACAAGAAAAAAGTTGTTGATTACCTTAAAAACAAGGGTATAGAAGTTATTAACTATGGTACTAATAGTGATGATAGTGTAGATTATCCAGATTTTGTGCATCCCGTAGCCGATGATGTTGAAAACCAAAAAGTAGATTTTGGTATTATTATATGCGGCAGTGGTAATGGTGCAAATATGACTGCTAATAAACATCAGGGAGTTCGCTCTGCTTTATGCTGGACGGGTGAGATCACTAAACTGGCGAGAGAACACAACAATGCTAATATATTGAGTATTCCCGCTCGTTTTGTTTCAGAACACCAGGCAGTAGATATGGTTAAAATTTTTCTGGAAACTTCTTTTGAAGGTGGAAGACATCAAAAGCGTGTAGATAAAATTCCGGTTGAAAATTAGAGATATTATTAATGTATAGAAAAGACTGTTTAAAACTGTTTAAACAGTCTTTTGTTTTTATCAAAAACCTTGCTTCGAAATATGGAAATTCTTATTAAAAATTTCAATGAACTTAGTCTTGAAGAGCTTTACCAGATATTACAACTTCGGTCTGAAGTTTTTGTAGTAGAACAGGACTGTGTTTACCAGGATATAGATGGTAAGGATCAAAATGCATTACACATTTTAGGAGTTAAGGATGGAAAAGTAATTGCTTACACTCGCTGTTTTGATCAAGGATTCTATTTTGACGAAGCATCCATTGGCCGGGTTTTGGTTAAGGAAAGTGAACGTAAAAATGCTTATGGTCATCTTATTCTAAAAGCTTCTGTAGAAGCTATCAAAGAGCGTTTTAAAACCGATAATATCAAACTATCTGCTCAACAATATTTAACCGATTTCTACGAAAGCCATGGTTTTATGCAAATAGGCGAAGGATATCTTGAAGATGGAATTCCGCATATCGCGATGGTAAAATAATTATTGCAAAATTTTTGAATAACGCTGGCTATCGTTTAAAATAGATTTAGCCTCTAATATTTCAGGATTATTTTCAACGTAGTATTCATACAAACCTTCCTTATAGAAATACCGCTTAATAATCTCATCGGTTAAAATGCTTACTATTTCGTGTTTCTTCTCGTCTAGTTCTTTTTTCTTTTGATTCTCAATTTCAGTGGAAATACTTTTATAATGACCTAAAATATCCTGTTCATAACCTTCTTTTGAAGCAATGGCAAGCAGTTCTTCAAGTTCCTGTTCTGTAGCGGTTTTATAGTCGAAATTAGAGGTTTTCAAGAAAGATTTA
>DATFJA010000109.1:0-2371 GCA_035269545.1 Salegentibacter sp. | reverse complement strand
CCATTACGCTCTTTATCCTGAAGGTACTTTTTATCAGCGACATCTTGACACTTTTCAGAATGACGGTAGAAGAAAACTTTCTATGGTTTGTTATTTAAATGAAGAAGACTGGAAGCCGGAAAACGGAGGGGAATTGGTTATTTATTCCGAAGAAAATGGTTTTGAAGTTTCAAAAGCTATTTATCCAATGCCAGGTCGCGTAGTGATTTTTGAAAGTCAGGTGCTGGAACATGAGGTAAAACCGGTAAAAACTGCAAGGTTAAGTATTACGGGTTGGTTAAAAACAAGGTAATTACTGGTAAATCGAGATTTAATGTCTCGAAATCAAGAATTGTTTTCTATATATCAATGGATTTATCCCGAGGTAATTATTTTTTGAACTTTTTATAAAGTACCACGACAATTAAAACGAGCGCTAAGATTAGCCAAAACCCCATTCCGCTTAAAAAACTCAGGAATTCCCAGGTATCTTCTTCCATTAGTTCATGCGGCTTTTTTGTTGCCTTCTTCTCCAATTATAGCGAGCATAGAGAAAAATGGCAAGAATGAGTAAAATACCCATCAGATAGAGCCAATTGTCGGCAATAAACTCCCAGATTGTAAAACCCCATTCCTGTTCGCTGGTTGCATCCCGGTCTTTTGGTAAATGTTCCTGTGGTAAACTCATAAGTTAATTTTATAGAAAAATACACTTTTCTACCCAAGGAATATGTTATAGTGATGCTAATTTACAGGGAGCTAAAAGCACATCCTTATTTTTTAAATTTAGCTAAGGCTTTTTTAGTAAAGTCTGAGAGTACCAGTTCTCCTGAAATTGCTGCTCTTTCCGCCAATAAATTATCCCAGTGATCTGTATTTTTCCAAAGCATTTGTTTCATTTCGTAGAGTGCTTCCGGATTGTATGAAGCTAATTTTTCGGTAAAAACATCTATTTCCTTATCAAGGTCTTTCAGGCTTTCAAACACACGAGCATATAAGCCTTTATCTTTCGCCCAATAAGCGTTTTTCCATTCGTGGGCGGCAAGGCTTAATTCGCCAAGTGCGCCAACCCCAATTTTGCGTTCTACGGCCGGGGCAATTACAAACGGACCAATACCTATACTAATTTCTGAAAGTTTAACCGCAGCAGCATCAGTAGCCATGGCATAATCGCAGGCTGCTACGAGTCCAACTCCACCGCCAACAGTTTTCCCCTGGATACGGCCCACGATTAGCTTTTTACAGTTCCGCATCGCATTTAAAACTTTTGCAAAGCCCGAAAAGAATAATTTCCCGGCTTGCATGGTTTCAATCGCTACAAGTTCGTCAAAAGAGGCTCCTGCACAAAAGGCTTTTTCTCCTTCAGATTTTAATAAAATTACTTTTACGTTATCATCTTCAGATAATTTCTGAAACTCTTTCTCAAGTCTATCTAATAACTCTGAAGGGAAAGAATTACTGGCAGGATGGCCAAATTCTAAGTGAGCGATTTCGTTTTCAATATTGGTATATAAACTTCCGTTTTCACGTGTGGTAGACATAAATTTGATTTTTCAGTTAGCTGAATACCCAAATTTAGAAAGTTTAAGCCTGATTTTGCCATTTTTGGATTAAAATTTAGAGTTTGTTTTTTATGTAGTGAAGAGTGAAGAGTGAGGTGAACAGGCGTAATATGGACTGCAAACTGCTCACTAAAGATTGCCAACTGAAAACTCAGACTTCTTTCTGTAAATATTTTCTTCTGAATTTAATGACCAAACCGGCGCTTCGAATAAGCATCCAAACAAAAAATGCGATCCAGACTCCGTAGAGTTTTAAACCGTAATAATCTGAAATTAAAAGGGCAGGAGTGAAGCCAAGAAATGTGGCTACTAGCAGTAGATTACGAAGGTATTTCGCCTCGCCCAAACCTTTAAATATCCCATCGAACATAAAAGCGATGGCATTTACCGGTTGCATTAATAATACGATCCAAAAAACCGATGAGAATATGGCCAGGACAGCAACATCTTTATTGAAAACTAACCCAATTTGGTTGTAGAACAGTCCGCAGATTGCCATTAGGATAAAAGCGATCAATACCGCGTATTTGCTTATTTTTTTACTGAGTTCCCATAAATTTCTATAATCCCTGGCGCCCAGTAATTTACCGCCAATTGCGTTCCCTGCATTCGCATATCCATCTATAAAAAAGCTAAAGAAAAGCCAGATATTCATCAAAATACTTTGGGCGGCGATATAGTTTTTTCCATAATCGGTGGCATAGGCATTGGCCAGGTAAATGGCGAAATTTAAGGCTGCCGTTCTTACAAATAGGTTGGCGGCCATAAGTAAAAGGCCTTTTAAACGCGGATTTATATTCAAACTCAGTTTTAAGTGAAAAGGCGTTTTT